>JAIMAU010000010.1 GCA_023511795.1 Armatimonadota bacterium
CTCTAGCCAAACTGAGCTACACCCCGACAAAACAAATTATATCATTACTCGCCAAACAATGCAAGTAAATCGAATCGCAGAAATCTGTTCTCAGATGCGTTTGGAGGTTTTATATACGCGAGTGTTTAAAATAAGCTTATCACTTGAAAGCCGGAGATCCCCAAACTTGAGAAGTCTTTGGAACTTATCATTCATTACATTTTTCCTTTTTCTACTAGCCAATCTTGCCCAATCGGACCCAACCGATATGTTAGTAGCTAAGCTGCCAAGCGGCTTGACTGTCATCATACGTGAGAAGCACACAATCAACCTAGCGGCGGTTGATATTTGGATTAAAGCTGGTAGCATTAATGAGACAGAAGAGAATCGTGGTGTTTCTCATTTCGTTGAACATATGATCTTTAAAGGCACGCAAAAGTACGGTCTTGGCGAGATCGACCGCACTGTCGAAGGAATTGGCGCCGAGCTGAATGGCGGTACATCAAAAGATTATGTACATTTCTACACAACGGTTGCTAGTGAGTACCTGCCGGTAGCATTGGACGTTTTAGCAGATGCAATTATTAACGCACGCTTTGCACCAGAAGATTTTGAAAAGGAGCGTGGCGTCATTCTAGATGAGATTGCACGTGCAGAGAGCGACCCTTCCCAAAAAGCAATCAGCTTGTTCATGGAGACAGCCTACTCGGTTCATCCTTACCGGTTTCCTAGCACCGGAACGCGAGAATCTGTCCAAAAGCTTACTTTAAAGGATTTAGATGAATATTATTTAGCCCACTACACACCGGAAAACACCTGCATAGTAATAGTAGGGGATGTAAACTCTGAAGTGGCGCTCAATCTTGTAAAGACAAAGTTTGCAGATTTTCGCATGAAATCATCTAGGGCCGTGCAAGTCCCGCAAGAGCCCCTGCAGACAAAGCCAATTGTTCGAAGGGTTCATATGGATATCGACCAGGCTTACATTGTTCTGGGTGTGCGGGCACCCTCGGCATCCGAGTTCAAGGATATATGCGCACTTGACATACTTCTTGGTGTGCTGGGGGACAGCTACCGTGGACGGTTGTCCTCGATATTTACCGAAAAAGGGATACGGTTCACGAAAATTGACCCTGATTTCACGACTCGACGAGATCCAACTGTTTTCTTAGTGCTCGTAGCTGTTGACCCTGAGGATGCAAAAGAGGCAGAGACGGCTCTTCTGGGCGAATTTGATAGGCTTGCCCAGGAAGGATTGTTGGAATCGGAGATAGGCCAAGGCAAGCGTCTCGCCGTGGGAAGCGACCTTTTCGAGCGGGAAACTTTCTCTGGCGAAGCGCGGACGCTTGGTCTTGGCTATGTGCTTGGATTGCCCGAACTGGCATCGCACTATGCAGAGACCGTTCAGAACCTCGCCCGTGCCGAAGTTAACGCTGCCGTTCGGAAGTACTTTGGCGGGAACAAATATACTCTTGTGATAATAGAACCGCAAGTTTCAATGGAAGGAAGTTAGATGTATATTCGCCCTATCATAATCGCAATTATCATAACATTTGTTTTTAATTTTCCAGTAGCGGCTGCCAATCAGCCTGCTGTAAAAACAATTTTCAGCAACGGCTTGGTGCTAATAGTCAAACCTGAGCCGGAAGCCTCGACCGTGGCGATTGAAATCTTTATAAGAATGAATGTCAACGGTGAAGATAAGGCCACCCAGGGGTTGGGGCACCTGTTTGCAGGGTCAATCCTGGGCGGCACGAAAAGCCGCTCGCCTGGGAAAGTAGCACGCCTGTTCTCCGAGGTCGGAGGAAGCTTTCATGCAGTGTGGCAATGGGACTATCTGGAAATCTATGGTGTGACTGTTCCCGGGATGTGCAATGAGGCGCTGGCTCTGCTAGCTGATTCAGTTCGAAAGCCAGCATTTTATCCGGAAATAGTGGAATACTCTCGCTCGGTCGTACTCAAACAGGCAAAGGCATTCGAGAGCGAACCCTTCAACGCTGCATATGCCGAGCTCAGAAAGTCTCTTTATCCAGCAGGTCCTTACAGGCACGCATTTATTGGAGACCCTCAAGCCATTGGTAGGGTATCACGAGAACAGCTTGAAGCTTTCCATAGGCTTTGTGTAGCGCCAAATGATATAGTAATCTCTATTGCCGGAAAGGTCTCTTTTGAGAAAGTTTCTGAACAGGTGCAGAAACTTTTTAGCAATATGCCCTTTATTCAAAGGAGCGAAGGCACCCAAAAGTGGGACTCACCGGCTGAAGGCAAATTCGTCGTCAAAAATGTTGGGCCTGCAACATACTTAATGCTTGGTTTCCCTGCAGCAGGCATGGCATCGCCTGATTATCCAGCATTGGCAGTGGCGAACGTTATGCTTGGCGGCAATAAAAGTTCTATGCTATTTCGCAGACTCCGGGAAGAACTAGGAATAGGCTACCAAGTGGGAAGCTTCTATCCGAGCCTGCGAGGGCCAAGCCACATAGTAGCTTTTGTGGGGATGGATTCAGGTCGGGCAACTCAGCAGGTTATAGATACTGCAAAGGATGCCATCCTCCAGCAAGTGGCCAAACTTAAAGAGGGATTATTCACCGATGATGACCTTGAAAGAGCAAAGCGATATTTGATAGGGACGTACGCCGTTAAGCACGAAAGAGTAAGAGACCGAGCATTCTATCTTGGCTGGTACGAGATAATTGGCCTCGGTTATCAGTATGACACAGAGTACGCCAGCAAAATTAGAGCCGTTACGAGGGAGGATATTTGTCGAGTATGTGAGCGATATTTAGGCGTTCCGATAGCTTTTTCTAGTAGCAGTGCTAGCAGTTAACGAAACCCTTGACTATCTGTTGATTTTGCCTATATTGGTGTGCTATAATTCTGGCGCTTCAGATACACTGAAGCTTAGTTTTAGAAAGGAAAGCGGAATGTCTGTACGAAGGACTGTCTCCTTAGTTTTCCTGTTTTGCTTTCTAATCTTATCCGTATCCTACGCTGCCGAGCAGACCAAAGTAGATCCGGTTCTAGCTGCAAACTATCAAAAGCTTGCAGGCGAAGTAAGCGCTGCTAATATTGCCCGGACGATCAATACTCTATCGGCACAAGAGTCCCGTGTTGCCGGTTATCCAGGCTGTGATGCGGCAACGCAATATGTGTTAAACGAATTCAAGAAATTGGGGCTTGAGGATATCAAGGTTGAACCCTTTAAGGTTGCCGTCCCTGTTGATAAAGGTGCATCCCTTGAATTCAATGGAAAGTCCTACCGTCTTTATCCAATATGGCCCAATCTTGTACGGACATCACAACTTCCTAAAGAGGGCATAACAGGGCAATTAATTTACGCTGGCTCAGGAAAGCTCGCAGAGTTTGATGGATATGATGTTGACGGAAGCATCGTCATGATGGACTTTAACTCTGGTTCTGAGTGGCTTAATGCTCCGAGGCTAGGTGCCAAGGCGGTCATTTTTATTGAGCCTGACAGCACGATGCGCGGCGAAGCTGAAGCTAAGTTCATCTCCATCCCCGTTTCCATCCCTAGATTCTGGATATCGAAGGCAGACGCAGCATCACTTCAGGCACTTTGTGCAGTGAATCGGCCTCCTGTTGTGCGTGTCAAGTGTCGTATGCCGTGGGAGCGTCGCACGACCTATAATATTTCAGGCGTCATTAAAGGTACCGACCCAAAGCTTAAAAATCAGATTATAATTATTGAATCTTATTACGACTCGACCTCGGTAGTTCCTTCTTTATCGCCGGGCGCGGAGAATGCCTGTGGCATTGCCTCGATGCTCGAGCTGGCGCGAATCTTTAAAAAGCATCCGCCTGGTAGAACTGTTTGGTTCATAGCGACCAGTGCCCACTTCCAAAGTTTGCAGGGCATCCGTGAATATGTTGACCGCCACCTTCATGAGTTCCAGCGGCCGGGCACACGCGAGAAAATGGCCGCATGGTTCTCTCGAATCATCCCTGGAATGGGCCATCGGACTGTCCGCAAGCCGCCCCAAATTTATCTATTTGTTGGGCTGGACCTATCAAGCCAGACAAAGGGAGTTGGCGTTTTCTATAAAGGCTATTTCTATGATTGCAGGGAAGATATTCAAAATAAGTTTTCCGACATTGCCAGAGTCTGCCGCGAGAACACAGAAAAAATAGGAGCTGTACTTGGCTTTGACCCTGCGAAAGCCTTTGCGGACGGCGTGAACCCAATTGCGGGAAAGAACTGGCGAAACTTCATTCCAGGCAAAATCGCCCTTGATGCGGAAGCAGTCACGCTTGCGGGAGCTAGAGGAATATCGTTTGTAAGCACAGATGATGGCCGCGCACTTGTAGATACGCCGTTTGATGTAGCCGAGAAGGTAAACGTAGCAAATCTTGTTCAGCAAACTAGGCTACTTGCATGTCTTTTTTATCACATACTGCATGACACTAATAGCCCTGAGGCTGTGGATGTGCCTAAGTTTCCAATCACCGAGCCGTCAAACTTCGCTCGAATGACGCTTCAGGGCGGCTTCGCCAGGCTTCAAGGTCAGGTGCTAATCTTAAACCTGAAGAAGAGCTTCATCCCAAACACACCCGTGCCAAACACATTGGTAATAGTTAGACACGTTCATTTAAACAAGACCCTTATGGGCGTTCGCGGGAACATGATCGGAACTGTAGATAAGGAGGCAAGGTTTAGCTTCCCAGGGGTTGCGCCGCTGACCACATATCCTGGCCCACCCAGAAAGATGTCCGTGGCGGCTTATCGTCTTGATCCCGACAGCGGCGAGATCATATATTCACCTGACCAAGGCATATGGGGCGCGGATTTCTACCCCACGGAAATTCCAATAAATACTGGGATTAAGGACATACCTATTGTTGTATTCAAGTGCCGCTCGACTGCAATTTTCGACCTAATAGATCCCCAGTCTCTGCGCACCCTGCCGCAAATAGACATCTTTGAGGGCGAATCAAATGCAAGGCCTAGAATGTATGGCGTCTCCCTAGCCGTACCGGAGTGGCAGGTCTCGCACGTTGAAGATGTTGCCGTCATCTTTACAATGCCGAACACCCTTTTGAAGATAACAATGTCTGCCGGCCCGGCGGCGACTCGCCTAGTATTAATAAATGCCACAAAAGAGAAGCCTGAGGGCATAGGATATGTTGTTGGCAATGGCGTGCCGATAAAAAATACCTCCCTCAGGGTTGCAAAAGATATGTGGATTCTCGACGATTTCCGCATCAATCGCTTGAGAAAATACCGCATCATAAACGAGGGCATAGACAAACTTCATAAGCTAGCGGCAGACGAAATCAAACTTGCAGAAAAAGCATTGGCTGAGAAAAAATACTCCGTCTTCGATGCACATGCCCGTGCAGCTTGGGGTTATGAGTCTCGGGCCTATCCCGATGTCCAAAAGACGGCTAAGGATGTAGTAAACGGCGTCATTTTCTATCTAGCCTTGCTTTTACCCTTCGCATACTTTGCAGAGCGGCTACTCTTTGGGTTCTCGGACCTAAAGCGCCAATTGGCAACAGCGTTTGCCATTTTCTTGGGAATATTCGCGACTTTCCGATACTTCCATCCTGCGTTCGACATTACAATGAATCCGGTGATCGTGTTTATAGCATTCACCATGCTTGCGTTAAGCTTCCTTGTCACGGTGCTCGTAACAAACAGGTTTGAGGAACAGTTGAAAGCTCTGAATCGAAACATGAGCGGTGTTCACAAAGTTGACATCGGTCGGATGAGCATAGCGGCAGCGGCATTCTCGCTGGGCATCTCGAACATGAGAAGGCGGCGGGCTAGGACATTCTTAACATGTATAACGCTTATTCTTCTAACGTTCACAGTGCTTTCGTTTACATCCATTGTCCAGACGATGCGATTCAACAAAGTCCCAGCGCCAGGAAAGCCTAGGTACAACGGCTTGATGCTCAGAACCGCAATGTGGGAGCAGCTGCAAGAGCCGGCTTACCGGCTCCTCAAGGATGAGTTTGGAGCCACTAGAGCTGTCGCCCCACGGGCTTGGTACTACGGCGCCGCTCCTGGAGAGCAGACGTTCATGACCCTAAAGCGCAACGATAAGACCTTCGACGCCAGGGGGATTGTCGGATTCACTCCTGAAGAGAAGCGAGTAACTCATCCTGAAAAGGCATTGATAAAAGGTCGGTGGTTCAGGCCTAGCGATCGTTATGCAATGATTATTCCAGGGGCGATTGCAAAGGCACTCGAAATCACCGAGGAGGATGTTGGGAAGGCAAAGGTCACATTTAGCGGCGTAGAGTATACAATTATCGGCATAGTAGACAATGATAAATTTAAAAAGATAACCGACCTCGACCGCGAGCCTTTGACGCCAGTTGACTTTATCATGATGCAGAAACTTACCCAGCAGGGCAAGACGATGGGTGAAGCCGGATTCCGAGAATACACCCATCTTGAACCTGATACCGTCTTCTTCGTACCTTATCAGACTTTAATCAATTTAGGCGGAGAAATTCGCTCCATAGCCATCAACTTTGTAACTCCTGAGGAAGTCAAAGAGGTTTTGGACAAATTAATGCCAAGGCTTGGATTGAACCTCTATGCAGGGCTTGGCAACCGAACTTTCCGATACAGCTCCATTGCAACTAAATCCGGCAAGGGGTTCAGTGCAGTATTTATTCCTGTGCTTATTGCTGCCTTGATTGTTCTCAATACAATGTTAGGTTCTGTATACGAGCGCGTTCGCGAAATCGGCATATTTAGCTCACTAGGCCTGGCGCCAAACCATATTGCTATGCTTTTCATCGCCGAGGCGATGGTCTATGCCGTACTTGGCGCAGTTGCTGGCTATCTAATTGGGCAAGGCGCCTCGAAGTTGATTTATACATTCCATCTCTTGCCAGGGCTTTATCTGAACTTCAGTTCGCTATCGGCGGTGCTCTCGACGCTTATAGTAGTAGGCGTTGTCCTGCTCTCAACAATCTACCCCGCGAGAAAGGCATCAGAGGTGGCAACGCCTGCAATCGAGCGAAGTTGGAAGGTTCCAGACCCAGTAGGCGATGTTTGGAACATTTCACTTCCGTTTGCAGTAACGGGTGCGCAGGCGACAGGCGTCAACAAGTTCATCGCTGAATGGTTCGAGGCTTATGAAGAATACTCAGTTGGCGATTTCGTTACACAAAACGTCGAGACATCGGCATATGACTCTGAGTTTGGGAAAGCTTACCGAGTGCAGTGTAGGGCCTGGCTTGCGCCGTTTGACCTGGGCGTTAGCCAGGAGGTAATTCTCGATACAATTCCAACCTCGATGGAGGATGTATACGAGGTTCGCTTGACAATCAACCGCGAAAGCGGAGACATATCAAACTGGAAACGCGTTAACCGCAGGTTCCTAAACACACTAAGAAAGCAGTTCTTGATTTGGCGAACGTTGAGGGCAGAGGAGCGGGAGCGCTACCTTGCGACAAAGCCCCAAGCTGAGTCGGCATCTGCTCCTCAGGCCTAACCAGAGCTGCGTAATAGAAAGGAAGAGTTTAGGTTGCCGGTCGAAGAAAGTTCCATAGAAGCGGCCCGAGAAAGGGCTGAAGAAGCATCGTCTGAGGAAGGGCAGACTGAGAAATTTGAGGAAGGTTTTACTGGGAAGGCAATTGTAGGGGCGTTATTTATTGCCTTTATAATGCTTCCCGGTGCGTTGTATCTGGGTTTAGTCGCAGGCCAAGGACTTGGCCCAGCTGCACAATGGGTAACTATTGTTCTTTTCGCAGAAGTAGCCCGCCGCTCATTCATGCCCTTGAAGCGCCAAGAAATTTACATTTTATTCTACATTGCAGGCGGCCTTGCACACATGACAATGGGCGACCGCGGTATCTCCGGTGGGCCGTTTGGCACGCTGATATGGAACCAATACTTTGTGCAGAGCCCTCAAGCAGCAGCAATAGCCCATGAAATTCCCAGATGGGTTGTGCCCCAGCCTGGTTCTAAGGCATTAATCGAGCGGACTTTCTTCCACGCGGACTGGCTTGCCCCCATTCTTCTTTTGATAGTTGGCGAAATCCTCGGAAGGATGAATTGGATAGGCTTAGGTTACGCGCTTTTTAGGATTACCTCCGATGTTGAAAGGCTCCCCTTCCCGATGGCTCCAGTCGCGGCCTCGGGAGCAACCGCATTGGCGGAAGCATCTACTAAAGAGGAGTCTTGGCGGTGGCAGGTATTCTCGATTGGAACGATGGTTGGGCTAGTATTTGGCTTCTTCTACCTGGCGGTGCCGATTTTTACAGGTGTTGTGTTGAGCAAACCACTCATGTTGATACCAATTCCGTTTATTGATTTTGCGCGTAATACGGAACGCATACTGCCCGCTGCGTTGACCGGGATATCAGGCGACCTGGGAGGCGTTTTGACTGGCTTCGTGCTTCCATTCCAGATAGTCGTTGGGATGTTTATAAGCTCCATTGCATGTCAAGTAATCACAAATCCAATATTGCAAAGGCATGGTTTACTTCCAACTTGGCGATATGGAATGGATTCGATCAACACCCACCTATCGGTAAGTATTGACTTTTGGATGAGCGTTAGCGTAGGCATTAGTGTTGCGGTGGCTGTAATTGGCATATATGCAGTAATATCCTCGGCGGTTAAAGCCCGCGCCAATGCTCGCGAAAGCAGATTGGCACCGTACAGAATACCAGCTGGGCGCGGAGATTTTCCAATCGTAGTTGCAATTGCAGCATGGTTCTTTGCCACGCTAGGTTATATAATCATCGCACATCGACTTGTGCCGTTGTTTCCACTTTGGATTCTGATTGGCTTTGGTTTCTTCTATTCGCCGATCATGTCGTACGTTTCCGCTCGAATGTTCGGCTTGACTGGGCATGGCGTTGGCTTTCCATACGTAAGAGAAGCAACAGTCATCAAGAGTGGTTACCGTAATGCAGACATCTGGTTTGCGCCAATCCCCATTTATGATATGGGCTGGGCTGCGGCAAGATTTCGCGAAGTTGAACTCACGCGAACAAAATTTACAAGTGTTCTAAAGGCAGAGGCGCTGATGTTGCCTGTTATGCTAGTGGCGAGCTTCTTGTTCTGGGCTTTCTTTTGGCACACAAATCCAATCCCATCGCCGCAATTTCCCTATGCACAGAAATTCTGGCCGCTTTCGGCCACATTCCAATCCATATGGCTGACGGCAAACAAAGCTGGGGAAAGCAATTTCTTGCTTCAGGCGTTAAAGCCGAAGCTCATGGTCTATGGCGGCGTTGGAGCGTTTATGGTATTTACAATTTTGGCAATGGCAAGGGTGCCCCAGCTTTACTTCTATGGACTAGCAGGAGGAGTGGGTGCGTATCCCCACAGCACTATACCGCTTTTCATTGGGGCACTGCTAGGGCGGTACTATTTCGGAAGGCGGTTTGGTACGGATAAGTGGAGGATGTACACTCCCGTGTTATTGGCGGGATACTCCTGCGGTATGGGACTAATGGGTATGAGTGCTATTGCCCTTGCTTTGATTTCGAAGTCCGTCCAGGCGTTGCCATATTAGGGTTTCAATTTACATGATACCAAAACTTGCAAAAGTTTGACCACCTGCGATCAACAGTTATAAAATGGAGGTATGAAAAAAGAGAAAATTAGACGCACACTCGTCGGCTGGCAGGGAATTGTCGCAGAGGTTCCCTGTGATTGGAGCCTTGCCTCAATCGGAGGTGACGGGAAAAGCGGATACTTTCGCGTTGACAGCCCGCATAGCTTATCGCTCGAAGTTAAATGGTTCACTGGTTCTTCTGAACGGATTGACGTCCGCAGGCGGCTTGAGGAGTTTCTGAAAGATCTCGGAAGGAAAGCCAAAAAGCGCAAGGTTAATTTCGAACATAAGATAAAGTCGAAAGAAGACGGAACCATATCGTTTACATGGCAGGCTGATCGCAAAGCGGTTGGGAAACTCACGAGATGTGATCATTGCAGGCGTATCCTGATCGCCCAAGTAAGTGGTTTGAGCTCTGACAATGTTTCCGGTGTTGCATCCCAGATCCTGTCGTCGCTCATGGACCATTCCGAGGATGGTTGGCAGACATGGGCGGTTTATGATTTAATTGCCGAAGTGCCGCCTGACTACCGGTTGGAGAAACACCAACTAATGGCCGGTTATATTAGGCTTAACTTTCGCAAAGGTGTAAACCGTCTAACAATCGAACGATGGGGGCTTGCAGACGTAGCTCTGAGGAAGTGCACTTTTACTGAGTGGTATGCGGACAGGGTGCGTTATGATTTCCGCCCATTCCGATATTCTATGCAAGAGGTTGACTTCGATGGCGAGAGTGCTATCGAGGTTACGGGAAGGCGGCATGGGTTGAAAGAAATATTAAGGTCGGCTAGCGAGCTTCTCCGAGGAAAAAGTCCGGCTATATTTCTGGATGCTTGTGCTTGGGTTTGCGAGGAATCGAATAAGATATATGCGGTCCAAGCTGTACATTCACGGCAAGAGAAAGTATTTGACGAAGTAGTAGATAGAGTGGAGTGTCATTAGGTGGGTTCGCTTTATACTATCGCGGCTCAATATCTGCCTTTTATTAGAAAGAAGCCAGCGCTGAGCCGCCAACAAGCGCTCAAGACTCGGCCTATCAGGAATCCGCTGGTTGAATGGACGAAGGACGAACTGGGTGAGGTAAGCTTGTTTATTCCTAGGCGAAAAGACCGCATAGCGCGGATTCTGTGTTGGCTGTTTCGTGCGCCTGAAAAGCGCGAGATTGTGCTTGGTGAAGTCGGCGGCTTTGTCTGGGAGCTCTGCGATGGTGAACACAGCGTTGATTCGATAGTTTCAGCAATCACCAGTCGGTATAAGATTACACGACGAGAAGCAGAAGCGTCGGTGGGCGTATACCTGAAGATGCTAGCCGACCGAAAGCTTCTTGGTTTTCGAGTTGGAGGCAGTGGCAAGAAAAATGAACAAACCAGTCGAAAGTAAAGAAATTGGTCGGCAAATTCAGCTTCCATTGAGCAAAGCTTTCAGGATTAGCCTGACAAGTATAAGAATCAGATTTTGGCGCTCTATGATTACAGCTGGCGGCATATTTTTGGGAATCGCATTTCTTGCGTCAGTGCTTACGACTGCGCTAATCCAACAACATCTGCCAGGGCCTTCTGACCCTGCGGTTGCGGCGGAAGCAGCAAATCGTCGAACTTGGTTAGTAATCATGTCGCTAGTGGTCTGCACTGTGGGCATCACGAATTCCATGCTTATGTCTGTTACCGAAAGGTATAAAGAAATTGGCACAATGAAATGTTTGGGAGCGCTTGATATTTTCGTTGTGGAGCTTTTCTTATTGGAGGCGCTAATTCTTGGAATCATAGCGTCGTTCCTTGGTTGGATTGTAGGTTTCGGAAGTATCTCTCTTCTTGCACTGGCTACCCATGGCTGGGCGGTGGTTGGCAAGATTCACTCAATCCAAATATTAGAACACCTGGGGCTGTCCATGTTGGTTGGCGGATTGCTGACGGTAATTGCGACAATACCACCTGCAATAAGAGCGGCGAAAATGCCACCCGCAATTGCCTTAAGGGTGGAAATATAGCTTTAACTTTAGTTTGTCGGTTATGGGAAGCTTGGCGGGGCGGAGCAAATTCGTTCTGTCGTCTTTCTTGAAAAAGCATTATTTGCAGCCAACAGTAATTCTAAAGGGTGATAGACGAATGGCATCAAACGAGTATGTAGTTAGAACAAAGGACCTCTGCAAAGAGTTTGTTATGGGCGACACAGTTTTGCGGGCGCTCGATGGTGTGCAGCTCGATGTGCGCAGGGGTGAGTATATCTCAATAATGGGCCCCTCTGGCTCGGGGAAGTCTACGCTGTTTAACATGATTGGCGGGTTGGATAAGCCAACATCAGGTTCTGTATTTATTAATGACGTAGACATGGCACAGCTTGATGCACATGAGCTTGCTTATCTGCGGTGCAGAACCATCGGCTATATTTTCCAAACTTTCAACTTAATACCAGTGATGACAGCCCTAGAAAACGTCACCTTGCCGACAGTTTTCGCCGGAACCCCCACAGACGAAGGTATCGAGAAAGGTATAAAACTTCTGACTCTTGTTGGACTTGGTGATAGATTGCATCATAAGCCCTCTGAGCTTTCGGGTGGTCAGCAACAGCGCGTTGCTATCGCCCGAGCCTTAGCGAATGACCCCGCCATAATTCTTGCCGACGAGCCAACCGGAAACCTTGACCTCAAGACGGGAAAAGAAATAATACTGCTTCTAAAAAGGCTCAATCAGGAACAAGGGGTAACTATTATCTCCGCGACCCATGACCTTAAGATGATTGACGTCTCCGACCGCGTTGTCTGGATACGAGATGGCAAGATAGAGCGCATCGAGGAGAGGTCGGAAATTGAGCTAAAGGTAGGCGAACTTGAGGGCGTCGAGCAGTAGGCAGTACCGCTAAGGATTTCGTTCATAGGGGACAGGCTGTCAATCACGCGCTGTAAAAGCAAATAGGCGTTTTCTGTGTTTTTAACCGCGCCGAAGGTCTTGGTCGATTGTACGTGCTGCGCGCATGCCCTCCGCAACCGCCTGCACGACAGTAGAGCCACCATTAACTACATCTCCGCCGGCATATACTCGGGGCCGTGAAGTTCGGCAATGCTCATCAACCTTAATCAGCCGGTCTTTGGTAAGTTCTACACCTGGAATTAGGTCTGCTATATCAGGGGAAAGCTCCTGACCGAGCGCCTCAAGCACCAGGTCGACCTCCAAAAGGGATTCGCTTCCAGGCAAAACCTTGGGCTTGCGCCTTCCCGATGCATCCGGTTCTTGCAGTACTGTGCGAGCAATCTTAATCCCAATCAGCCGCCCTTCAGCGTCATACTCATATCCTAGCGGTTGTGTAAGAAGCAGAAAGTGGATGCCAAGAGCCAGAGCCTGAGTCCTTTCCGCTGGCCATGCGGGCATCTCAGCGAACGAACGCCTATAGATGAGGTAAACGTCATGCGCACCAAGAAGATTCGCCTGGTTGGCAGCATCCATGGCGGTGTTTCCTCCGCCGATTACAGCAACGCGAGAAGGCATGCTCACTTTTCCCTTTTTGCATAGATATAAGAATCTGATGGCTTCTTCAACTCCTAATAACCGGCCAGCCGTATTAAATTTGCCCTCAGTTATGGGAAGAGACCAACTTTGCGTTTTCCAGTTAGTTAACTTCCCCGTTAGGCCAATGCCAAGGAAAACAGCGTCATATTCCTCAAGGAATTTGTCAAGCTGCCGTTCTTTGGACAACCCCTGGCCTTTGCGGATTTTTATGCGGTCTTTGGGAATGCCTGCTAAAATTGCTTCGAGCTCAGCTTCGAAGTCGCTTTGTTTAATGCGGTTGTTAGGAATTGCAGTGGCCGCTATGCCGCCGATTTCATCCTTTTCAAATATATCAACAGAGTGTCCTAAGCGGAGGATTTCGATTGCACATGCAAGTCCTGCTGGACCCCCACCGATTACTGCAATGCGCTTTCCGGTCTGCTGGGCACTTAGGTGAAGAGCTGATAACCCTCTTTCCCGTGCGACTTTTGAGACATAGGATTGAAGCTGGCGAATAGGAACCGGGTTCTGAGAGAATATGTTTTCAATACAGTGGCCCTCGCATTGTATTTCTGACGGACACGTGCGCCCACATAATTCGGGAAGGACATTCTGTTCACTAAGGGTCGCATACGAGCGCTCAATATCACCATCCGCGAGAGCGCGAACAAATTTCGGAATATCTACTCCGGCTGGACATCCATCTCTACAGCGAGGGTCGAAGCAATTCCAGCAACGTGAAGCTTGGGCACGAATATATTCTAGGTCGTTTTGCCTTCCCTCACGATAGATTGGAGCATACACCTCGCTGTCGAAAGGCACGCACCCAGTCATACCGCCATCACGCATAATCTGCGTGCATGAGGAGCATGTGATGCAAGTGTGGCGGCGGTCGAGCCGACCGGTCTCTATAATCTCTTTGGCAAAGCTTGGAAATGCAAATGCTTGTCGTCCTAAGCCAACCATTTGGATACTGCCGCGCTTAATCTCGGCAGCTGCCACGTGGGGCCAATGGTGGCGCAGCCATGAATATCCGCTACCGACAACTTTGATATCTGGCAGGCCTTCGCGAACTTGGCGTACAAGTTTAATTAATCTTTCCTCGCCGACAAGTGGGTGTTCCTGTGGAATGGAGCCGCCTGCAATTGGGCGGTCGAATGGGCGGTTAATATGGGGATTGTAGTAAGGATTGCCCATAGTCATGTTGATTAGTGTTATGCCCATCTCGCTCAGTTCTTTTACCAAGCGTTTGGGCTCATCTAGATTTGGCTTGGTGGGTTCACTTGAATCCATTCCCCAACCGTAGGGATATGGATGTGCATCATGGATGTTCAGGCGACAAGTGATGACCTTATCCTTTCCAAGATTGTTTTGTATCTTGAGAATGATATTCTTTAGAAACCGAGTGCGATTCTCGTAGCTTCCGCCATACTTTCCTTCCCGAGTATGCGCCGCGAGGAGCTCATTCACCAAATATCTATGGCAGGCTTTTACATCTACCGCATCAAATCCTGCTAGAAACGCTAGTCGAGCCGCCTCAACATAAGCATCCTCAAGAGCCTCTAGTTCGTCATCGGAAATGATGGGCTGGTCGGGGGATATGCCGCGTGTAGGGTCGAGATAGGGATCATGGTAAGCAATAATCGGTGCTGGGTCGCATCCAGGCTTGCTATACCTGCCGGAATGCGTGAGTTGAAGCACGAAGAAGGGACAATGCTGATTGCCCATTGAGTCGGCTGCAGCCAGGCGAGCCTGCTCAAGCATCATGGCAAATGCGTCGACTGTTCCTTTGTGTATCCATAGTTGGCGAGCATTAGCCCGGCCTTCTGGGACAACAGCACAAGCCTCAACCCAAAGCAATCCGGCTCCACCTGCTCCAAACCTTCGATAGCGGCGATTGGTAAGCTCGCCAGGCGCACCCTCAGCGGTTCCGTCGCACCCTTCCATCGGCTGAATTGCCATACGGTTTGGTATGAGTCGCCCGGTAATTTCAATCGGCTCAGTTAGGCAAGTGATATCTTCCTCGATTGAAATGTCCAAGGCAAGCTTATGGATTGCAGCGCGAAGATCGTCTAGAGTGTTTAGACTAAAGGTTCCATGGACTGCTCGATCTATCATGTAGTTATCCCCCATAGCAAATTTAACATAATCGCCCGACAAATGTCTTGTGCAGGAGGTAGAAAGGGTGAATAAGAAGAACGATTAGGTTGCGAGAGACTTTTCTTGGAAATGCGAGAAAGGAAGGTTCCACATGGAGTTCAGCAAATTTCAGAAACCGGAAAATATACTCCGTCCCGCGCCTTTTTGGGCTATCAATGATCGGATAACTCCTGAAGAAACTGCCCGGCAGTTGGAAGATATGATAGATGTTGGCCTTTCGGGTGGCTTCTTTCATTCGCGTGCGGGTCTCATAACCGATTATTTAGGTGAAGACTGGTTCAAGGCAATGAGGGCTGCTCTTGACGTAGCAAAAAAGAGGGATGGATACCTTTGGCTTTATGACGAAGACCTCTGGCCAAGTGGGAACGCTGGCGGCCAAGTAGCAGGAATGAAGGATGAGTACCGCCAAGCTGGTCTCCAAGCAGAGTTCGTCCCGGTTGGCAGAGAAGCACTACCAGATGGCAATGATGAGCCCAAGGCGGCGTATGTTCTAGTTGGCCGAAAAGGTGCAAAAATTGAACGAGCTGAGCAAATTGACTTTGATAAAGCGAGAACTTATACCGATTACGAACGTCTTCTATTTCGCCGCCACTATGCTGATAAGACCCCGTGGTGGGGAGGAGAGTCATATGCAAATCTTCTCAATCCGGAAGCAATGCAGCAGTTCATACAGCTGACGCATGAAGTCTATAAGTCCCACCTGAGCTCAGAGTTCGGCAAGCGTATACCTGGTATATTCACCGATGAGCCACACGTTCGCCAGGGTGGGAACACAATGGCTTGGTGGGAAGGACTGCCAGATGCCTATAAAAAGTGGTATGGACGCGATTTTTGGGCGGACCTACCCTACCTCTATTTCGATGGGCACGAATGCCGCAAGATTCGGCTTTTCATCCACCGCACCATACACCGGCAGTTCCAGGAAGCTTTCAGTAAGCCCATTTACGAATGGTGTGAAAAGAACGGCTTGGAACGTACGGGCCATTATCTTATGGAGGACAGTTTTGAGGGCCAAATTTCATGCTGCTATGGCGGCGTAATGCCGTTCTATCGATGGCACCAAGCTCCAGGGATTGATCACCTTTGCCGACAGGTTGACGGCATACTCCTAACGGCAAAACAAGTTGGCTCAGCGGCGAGGCAGCTGGGGAGAAAGCGTGTGCTGGATGAAATATTTGGTGTTACACGCCACACAAATACCTTTGAGGACTTCAAGTGGATCGGCGACTATGATCTTGCGCTTGGCGTGAACTTTTTCTGCCCTCATTTGACATTGTATTCGATTCGCGGACGGAGAAAACGCGATTACCCTCCAAATTGGAACTACCAGCAGACTTACTGGAAGGAACTTAAGCCTCTCAATGATTATTTCACCCGACTGGCGCAGGTCCTATCGAGTGGGAAGGCGAAGCCTGATGTGCTTATCCTTCACCCAATTGAAAGTGGCACTTCGGGCCACAGGTTTGGTATCAATCCGCCACGGAAATACGGTGTGAAAGATACCAAGGAGCTCCTTATGCCTGTTGATCTCCCGGGCGAGGAGTGGGGTCCTGCACGACATTTCGATGGCTTGCTTAAACGCACGCTGGATTCGGTGCTGAACGCAGGTTATGATGCTGACCTTGGTGATGAAAGCTTTCTAGAAGAAATGGGGGCAGTTGAGGGTGATAGATTACGCGTTGGCGAAATGACTTACCCTGTGGTAATACTTCCTCCAGCCCAAACCTGGCGACCTAAGACATTTGAGATGCTCAAGCAGTTTGCGGCGAATGGCGGGAAGGTGCTTATCCTAGGCAAACTTCCAACCGAGTTGGACTGCGATGATGCAACAAACAAATGGAAGGATTTCGCCTCATCCTTGAATGTATATCCTCTTCCATGTGGAGCAAAGCACATCCAAGAGGCACTCGACAGAATCACGCCGAGGTCGTATTCTCTGCGGGGTGCAGATGGCCACCCCGTGCCGAAGTTGTACCTCCAGCATAGGGTTGACGGTGAGGATGAAATATTCTTTATCGTGAATTCCGACCGAGACCGGGCGCATGATTATGTGCTCACCTTCTTAACTAGAGAGGTCGAGGAAAGGGAAATTGCTATTTGGAACCCGCTGGATGGAACGCGCAAGAGAATAAGGCCAGAGAAAGTAGGCGACAATCTTCGCTATGCTTTCAGCTTGCCGCCAGCCGGTTCGATTCTTATTGTTGCTGGCCCAAACGCAGCTGGTGATGCACCCGATGCCGACATACCACCTTGTCTTAGCCTTGGAGAAGTTATGCGGCTGCCGGACAGCTGGCAATTTGCTCGCTCAGAAAAGAATGTACTGGTTATGGATCGCTTAGCTGTTTCGGTGGATGGGGGCAAGACCTGGTGGGACGAAGATATGGAGTTTCGTGTGCGCCGCCGACTAGCAGAGCACTTTGGCACGAGTGACGCCCTCCATTGGCAACCGTGGGTTGCCATTCGAAAGGGTGCATTTAACGGCAAAGGCGGCCCCGTGATTCTCCGGTACAAATTCAAGAGTGTCATTGCGCACCCGAAAAGCGCGTACCTGGTAATGGAGGACATGGATAAAGGCCGGGTAGTTGTTAACGGCGTAGCTATTGACCTATCAAATATGGGGTGGTACTGGGACCGGAGCTTTGGAATGGTGGAGATTACTAATCTAGTGCACAAGGGCATTAATTTGGTTGACTTCCACTTTGATTATAATTTCCTAAGCGAAGTGGAGGCGGCATATATAGTAGGCGACTTCGGCGTTAGGCTTGTTAACCCTTATGAAGGTGAAATTGTCGAAGAGCCAGCTGAAATTTCAAACGGTTCGTGGATAGTTCAAGGTTATCCATTCTATTCGGGGATTATAACTTATCGAACTCTTGTGCATGTTCCTGCTGATGGCAAGCGCACCTTTCTTCGACTTATTCACCCATCAGGGATAATGTATAAGGTTCGTGTAAATGGGCGGAAGGCAGGAAAGATTCTCGGGCGGCCTTTCGAACTTGAGTTGACTAATTTGCTAAACGGTGGCATGAATGAACTTGAAATCGAGGTAGTGGGAAGCAGGCAAAATACTTTTGGCCCGCTTCACGAACGCGATGGTGAGGATTTCCCGTACTGTGGTCCGAATGCCTTCGAGGACGAAAATGCTGTCAAACCAGAGCTGAGTTTATTCGATTATGGTTTGCTTGGTGGAGCAGAGTTGGTCAGGGTTAAATAGTCTGACGCAAAATTTCAGGGGGTGAGAAGCAGTGAAATTTGAGCGTAAAGATAAGGAAATTTTGCGCGAGCTTGCAGGCAAAGTTGCAGAGGCTGCGGCCCATCCACGGCAGGCTAAGCTACGGGAGATGTGGAAACGTCACAACCGATTAGAAAAGGTAAAGCCGATGGTTCTAGTCTATCCCGAATGCTCGTGGATGGAAATACTTCCCGATTCTGCTCTCCAGTGCACTAATGATTTGGCAAGAAGATACGAGAAACAGCTTCGCCAGCGCATTTACTATTGGGAATATCTGCGCGATGACAGCGTACAGGAGCCTTGGGTGAAGGTGGATTTGTGCTGGTGGACTACGGGCTGGGGTATTACTCCTACCACAATTCCGAGTCCAGTGGAGCGCGGTGCTTGGGCTTTCAATCCACCAATCAAAGAGGAATCGGACATTGAGAAGCTCGAATTTCCAGACCTTGTTATTGATGAGGAAAGAACACAACAAAACTTCGAGGCGCTTCACGACGCAATTGGCGACATCCTAGAAGTTAAGATTCACCGGAGGATTTTTGCTTGGAACTTTACTGGACTGGCGAACATTTTTATATACCTTCGCGGCCTTGACCAGATGATGTGGGATATGGTTGAGCGTCCGAAATGGTTACATCGTGTCATGTCATTCCTGGCAGAAGGGAATATGCGACTTCTTGACCAAGTGGAAGCTTACGACAAACTCGACTTGGTGAACACCGATGATTATGTTGGCTCGGGCGGATTGGCGTATACCGATGAATTGCCAGGGCCAGGGTTCCAAGGGCGAGTGAGACTTCGCGACCTATGGGGATTTGCCGAGGCACAAGAGCTGGTTGGCGTATCACCAACAATGCACGAAGAGTTCATCTTTCAATATCAGCGGCCATTGCTAGAACGATTTGGCTTGAACTGCTATGGTTGTTGTGAGCCAGTTACTGACCGCTTGGACTATGTATTCAAATTTGCGAGGATGCGCAGAATCTCAATTAGCCCTTGGGCCGATCGCCGCATAGCCGCAGAGAAGCTCCAAGATAAGTATATATACTCATGGAAGCCAAATCCTGCGCATCTTGTGGGTGGTTTTGACGCTGATTTTATTCGCAGGTATATCCGAGAAACGCTCGAGATTGCGAAAGACTGTATATTGGAGATTATTCTTAAGGACGTTCACACGGTTGAATACCATCCCGAACGCCTTTGGGAGTGGGTGCGGATTGCACAGGAAGAGACTGGTGGATTCTAGTTTTTTGCCTTTGTGCTTCTATCAACCTTCAATTCCTTTACGACGCATCCCACATCCCTTGGGCCAATTTCTAACGTAAGGTAAGCAATCTCGCCTACGATGCGGGGCTTGAGCTCACGGCCATTCCATACGTCGTAATACTTAGCACCTGGGGTATGCTCGACGGCTAATAGCTCTCCACGCACTGTTGAATAGTTTGCATTAAAAAGCGTCCAAAGTGTGCGCTCCTTCGCCGGGAATTTGTTTGCAAATACTAACTTCTGCCCCGTCGGAACAAGCGGCACCGGTGATAAGGATGTGAAGCAATCTTCGTATTTTCGCATCACTTTATGCATCTTGCGGATGAAAGCTAGTACTTGTGGCGCAAACCATTTGTCTGCTGGTCCTTCCAACCAAATACCTTCGCCGTTGAAGAAGATTTGACGCACAGCAGTCAAACGGTCTCCAAGGGGTTTATCACACACAATGATTTCAAAGGTCTTAAAATCCAGCAATGCAAAGCGAGTTAGATTTATATGCGAGGGCGACCAGGCATCCGAAACGCTTGAGATTGCGTAGGTGAAGCTTCCATCTTGATGTTGAGTATTTACATCAGCAGGTGTTTCTTCGGTATAGAGGGCGACGTCTGGACCTAGCGCCTGCCTAATTTTCTTTAGAAGGTCTCGCTGTCCCCTAAGCGGTGGCTCTGGCACGGAATGTCCATGATTTTCGGCGTAGCAGAAGTGCCCTGGGTCTGCAAATCCCATTTCATCGCAGTAATAGCCTAGTGCGTGGGTTTTTTCCTTTATGGTGCTGTAGACCGAAGCAAGGTAATCCTGCCATTCTTTCACCGCTGAGCACATGTTTAACGCCGGTGCAAAGAATGGAAGGGGCTTGCCATCTTTGCCGATAATTTGCCACTCTTTACCGTGAGCTTGAGCTATGCGCGACTGCGGGTCAACCAAGTAGCCTTCGATATAAAGGCCCACAGGAATTCCAGATGCTTGCGTCTTTGTAATTGCGTCGCGGAAAGCTTCTACACCGCCAATCTCATCCCAGGGGTCGTAGTCACCGCACCTGCCCCACTTTTCTGAAGCACCCCAATCGAAGAGATGGAGATAATCAACGCCGCCGAATGCCTTTGAATCCTCGGCAATGCCTTCAGCAAAAGTGTACTTTTTCTTTTCCTTGTTGTAATACTTTTCCCCGCCTGGTATGTAGAACCGCAAAAACTGCTGGCGGAAGTTGAATACTTTACGGAACCAATCCTTGCGTGGCGCATCAGGCTTATACCATGTGCCAATCCATTCCTTGTACGCATTAAATGCCGAGTGCCAATCGCCTTTGTGGAACCCAATTGTTGTTGCTGGAGAAGTGAAGCGCGCCCAGGGAAGCACTTCCTGCTCTAGATACTCCACGCTCATTGAAATGCCCTTGGCATCCTTTCGCAGGTGGAAGTAGCGGTACGTTGCTAATGTGTCCATCGTTATTAGGTACATTCCACCGTCAGGACCATAGACGTCCATGAACTGCAAAGGCATTAAGCCGGAATACGGTTCGCGGAGTTCAATGGGAATGTCGTTGATGACTGCCCCGCGTCTTGGAAAACAATACGAGAGGTTTGCACCCCGCAGACTTTTGATTTCTGATATCGTCGGAAAGTCTACTTGAATTTTGCTTTTCTCTTTTGTCCAAAGGTCTAACTGAAAATGGATGCGGTCACCCGATTGAGGTGTTATACTCAGTAAGCCGTTGATGCCAAGGCCTTTTCGGTCAGTCAACTCAAGAGTGGAGAATACGCCACGTGACTCGACTACTGAGCCTTCGAAATCCGTGGATTCGAGAATCTGGTCGCCCATGCGAACTCGCCAAAAACTTCCTTTGGCTGATATGCTTGGCGGTCCCTCTTCGCCTCTTATTTCGATTGAGACGCCTGGTCTATAGCGAACCACCACTCGAGTTTCGCCATTGAATATCTCGATTCGCTCGCTAATAGGACTCACATAAGCATTCCAATTGTAGTTTCGCTTTGCCTCTGAATAAATATGGGCCTTTGCGCCGCCTACCTTCAAAGGTCGTGCATGTGCGGCAATATTAGAATCAAACCCAATGGTCGCCGAAATTAGGTAGAGCGACACGCTAGGTATGTTTTCTCTGATTATCAGCTCTTTGATGGGATGCTCTCTTGAGGTGGTTATGGCATAGACCCCAAAGCCCTGAGCAAGCCCAAATCCTTCGGGAATTCGCGCTGGTATGGTTTCATCCGCCATGGCACGCGAATACACAATCTTTGCAGAAAACAAATGAGGCTCAGGGGAAAGGCTGACTGCATCTTTATTTTTTGATGCAGTGGCTATAAGCAAGAAGATTTCTGAGGCCCTGACCTCATTAAGCGGGATGTGAAGTTCTGTGGGCTTGTCAGCATAGGTCATGGCAAGGCTTTTGGGACCGGAGTAGATTCGGAAGGGTATGCCCGAGACTATGATTTCATTCTCTTTTGACCACTCGCTTATGTTCAACTCTTCCATTAGAACTTTGTGGCTGGAGTTGAAAATGGAGCGCAAGTCAACAGGCTTAAAATTTTTGCCAGCTTTCTGCTTATCCGTTGCCAGAAGCTCTGCAAACGTTAGTTTGGGGGCATTTTCATGAAATTCCAAGCGTGATATTTCGATTGTTCCATTGGGACGGGCAGCCTGCAGCTGAACTGCAAGCATATCTGCCATGACAGGGTTAGCCTGTTTCACCAATGTATGCCATCTTCCGTCAGATATAAAATCGCTCGGCTCGGCGATAAACTGCTCCTCGCCCTTTGTTCCATGGATGTAGACAAAGTACCCCAGTGGATGGTCGGCGCCAATCGCACGATAGCGTATCAGCAACCAAGGGGTCTTCGCCAAATCAAGTGGTTGCGAAATCTCGGCAGTCCACTTCATTCCTCTTCCAGGTTGTTTGACTTCAAAGCGGGTGACCTCGGGCGAACTGCTAACTTTATGAAAGTCCGCTGGATTGTGAACCCAATCGGGGCGAGCGTTCCAGATTAACTCGGATGTCAGGTTCGCCCCGACTGCATTGCAATCTAGCGTTAGGGCTAGCAAAAAGGTTAATGTAGGGATGATTTGAAATACTGTCATTGTGATTTGCCCATTTCTTAATACTTTTCACGAACCCTATTCTCTTATTTTTGGACCTTAGTAGTATCCTTCTTGAAGAACCACCACATGCTCTTTGTGCTCTGGCGAGAATGGGATGGTTACGACAATCCTGCCTTCCTCAATAGTTGCGGAGCCATCTTTGCGATAGGGATTGTGAGGCAAAACAGGCCAAGTCACGCTAGACCCCTCGGGTAGCGAGAGCTTCCACCCCGCGTGTGCTATCCATCCCCCAGCATTACGGCTTGACAAAGTGAATCCCTCTTCGCCTAAGAGCTTCTCAGCCATTTTCTCAGCGCGAAACGGCTTGCCGATATGTGGTATTAGAGTTAAGTGTGCAGCGACCGGCAAGCCCGATTTATTTGTCGCCATTAAGCGAATTTTTAGTGTGGAAGCGTCTACTGGCTCCACCTCAATTGAGCATTTTTCCTCGCCATATACCAGCCCCAAGCCGGGTGGATCCGTCTTTTTAAGCCCAGCCACGGAAGGCACGTGGAATAGTTGTCCTTCAGGCATAAAGTTCGGATTCTCATCACCAGGCTTGTGTTTCAGAAGAGAGATATCCCCAACAGTAAAAGTGCTCCAGAGTGGTTGGAGTTTCGTATTTCCACCGCCAACAATAAGACCGCAATTGTCGTGAAATATGCTTACCAAGTTTTGTCGGTCTTGTAGCCATCGACTTTTTGGAATAGGACAATGGTAAGCTGAAAGGCAAATGAACCATGGGCCTTTGCGTCGTATCAGCGACTTTCCATCGCTTGTTATGAACGTTCGGTCGGATTCCTGAGCTGCTGTTGGGGTGACTGGGCCTTCTTGACCGTACATGAGAAAGCTTGCACATGAATCCGCCGAAACTTTGCCGCCACTCTTGGCAAGCAGGTTGAGCTCCTGAAGCACATATCCCCTGCCCTCTGGCGTGAGCGTAAAGGCAACGTTGGGGAATCTTATCCTGCGGTGGTAGGGTGTCCGCTCATCGACAGTCTCAACGGAGGTGCCATCGGGATATGTAAAGTTTGTATGAAATCGAATTGCCCGCTCGATTGCCGGAAGTACGGTTTCATCGTGTGAAACCGCATAGTATATTCCTAGCGCGTTTGTATAAACATTTCCATATCCTACCACTGGGCCGCAGTTCTCGGACCAAAAACCTGCCGGGTCCTGTGCCGCGACTACTTTCGCCATGAACTCCTTTGCCTGTTTGCACCATTCTGGACGGTCGAACACTTGACCAGCGATGTATAGGCCCATGGCATGATGGGTAGGGATATTGTGAACCCGCTTCAGAGCTGTTTGCGAAATCCCAGTGTATCCATGAATTAGTGCATCATCCCAGCGCTTCTTTTGCGAAGGAGTCATGCCTTCGCGAACAAGTCCATAGGACATTATCCAAGCTGAATACGTCCATGGCATGTAAATGTTGCCCCAGGTCGAGCCATCTTTCTTGCGAAATTCCCACTGTCCATCAGGCTTTGCCTCGGCGATTAGTGCGTCACCAGCCTTGACAACAGCCTCCAGTACTTTTGGATCATGGTAGTATGGGTTCGCTGGCGACTTCAGCGCCCACGCTACTGCAAGGCTGAACATTATGTTCTGGTCGTTTACAATCCATATGCCTTTTCCAAAGCGTCCTGTTTTAGGGTCCTGGTCCTTTAGAATATCAGGCACCGATGCCACGAGCATTCGCAGGAACTCGTCCTTGAATCGCAGTTCTTGTGGTTGTTTATCTGATGAAGCATAAACGCCTACAGCAAATATAAGAGTCAAGATTGCAAAAAGGTACTTTTCCATTTTATCGCTCTCATTCTAGCTCAATGCCGAAGCCAGATGCTACGCATTGCATCTCACCAATCATGCGGGTAATAACTGCGATTTGTTTGCCAGTAAAAATTTCATTAGGCGACCTTCCTGGTACAAGCGCTTCCCAGTTCGGAAGTTGGCTGACCACCTGGTTAAGGCCATCCACGTAAGCCTTGAAGTAGTCTAGTGCTTTTCCCTTGTTTTCAGGAGCTATGCCCTCTGGCTTAACAATCTTCCTGAGTTCCCACAGAGCATTTAGAGAGTTTATGTATCCCTGGATGATTAGGCTCTCGCTCACTAATATTGGGATTTCTATTTCTTTTGCGAGTTTGACAGCTTCCGCAGCGGCGGCAACGTCATTTTTTAGTTGCTCCTCGCTTTTGATGTCTCCGAATGGCAATCGGTAGGCATCCCAAAGGACGAATCCCAGTTCGGGCAGTGTGCCCTCTTTGAGTCTTTTTGCAGAGTGGCCAGGTGTGTTCCTTTGTTCTCCAGCTGGCCAATGAGAGCCATACACATCCCACGCAACAGGACTGATAAGCTCCACCCAGTCTGCGAACTTCTTGGGGTCCTTTAGTCCTTCACGAACGGCCCACGATTCGGCAAATTCACGTGGTGTTCGCCCCTTGGAATTCCACGACCATTCGGCGGCTGCCTCAACATTGAACCTGTTGTAGTGGACCCGCGGCGTGGCATATCCCAGCAGACCCGAAAGGCCCTTATCAACGAACTCGTTCATGCGATAATGGATGAAATGAGGACCAGTAAACGGGCTTGTCCAATGCACACCAGCGTCAAGGTTCGGCACAACGCCCAGCCAATGGCCGCTCTTTGCATAATCCTCTAGGTATTTGCGGAGCATGGGTACTTCGCCGTTGTCGTAGGTCAACAGGCTATGATAGTACCAGACTTTGACTTCCTTTGGAAGTTCTTTGAATATCAACTGGTTACTACTTTCCGTTTCTTCACTCGTGAGGATTCTAAGGCCTAGATGAGGAAGTTTTTTCTTTGCTTTATTCCAGGCGGCTAAGACGGTGCGAGCTTCAAGGACGCTTCGGTCTACCTTCTTGCATTCTTCGCATGTGCATCCGCCTTGTTGATCAAGGTTTTCTGCAAGCCACACGTCAACTTCACGAACATGTGGTATCTTTCCAAGCGAAACTATCCAATCTGCTAGTACATCTACAAATTCAGGCTGTGAGTAGCAGATTGCACCCTCGCCACCGCCCTTTGCTTTGAGATTAGGATAGGCTGCGAATACGCCTTTGTTGCCAACCTGCTCGAGGTGCAGGACTACCGGAACGAAATTTATTCCGTAGAGTGGCCCCTCCGTAAATAAGGGCTCATGGCCATCCTTTGGCCTAGCTGTTGCGATTTTCCTCTCATCAACGCTGACATAGCAGATTTGCTCAACAATGTTCATCTTCCGGTCTGCAAGCCACTTCAGGTGCAGGAAAGAGTCCGAGCCCCACAATCCCCTGTCTGCAAGGTCGGGCCAGTCGGTTATTTCGGCTATTGGCATATCAACCTTTCCCGCGGCGGCGTGCGCCTTTATAAGCTGCTGGAGGGTTTTCGCAGCGTAATATAATCCTCTGGGGGTTTGGGCAATGAGGCGCAGTGTCTTTCCACTTGCATCGGGGACAATCTTATAGGCTTGGTCAGAGTTCTTTAGGCTTTTGAGACTTGATGCTTCCGGCCCGCCTAGCTTGAGAACGATTGTGAATGCTGGTTTTGAAGGCGACTTAGCTTTATTTGGTATGCCGATTGCCTGCCGAAGTTCCGCACATGCCTGAACAACTACCGGGTCGGTGCTGTCAGCCCTGATTATGACTTGGTCGGCAGGAATGGTGTTTTTTGCTGTAATCTTAACTGACTTTGGCAGAGGAACAAGATGCATAATCCATGCCTTGGCTTGGTCAGGTTGTATTGGTGAAACTGCTCCTAAAATTGGCGTGGCTAGAAGATAACAAATAATTATTCCCATAATAACTCTTAGCATTTCTTTCTTACCTCCTAAATCTATCCTCTTCGCCGAGATAAGCTCCTTGAGCGATTAGCTGTTTTTGAATATCGCGAATTGGTACCTGCTCGGCGGGTGTGTTTGATTGAGCTCCCAGGGCAGCTGCTACTCCTGCTGCTTCGCCTAACGTCATGCATCGAGACATTCCTCTAAGAAGTCCAACAGGGTCTGTGGAGACGCTCTTCCCGCTGGCAACTAGAAGTCCCTCTACTCTTTTTGGAGCCATTACGCCGAATGGAATCTCGACTCCATAGGGCGGTTCACCAGGCGCTTTGAGAGGAAATCGGCCGATTACATCGTCCCACTCTCTCCCATCTGCTACGTCATCCTTGGTGAGGGTTGATCTTCCTTCAATAAGTCGGTTTCGGCGCTGCCCCCAATCTTCTGCCGTCTGAATTACTACGGCGTTTTCGAAGCCTGGGAGGTGCTTTCGTAGGAACTCGGCCACTTTGTGGCACATTCGCCGCCCTTCAAGCTCAGCACGAGTATACTGGCGTGCGTCTACGTCGGTCAACCAGAGGTAATTCGAGTTGATGACAACCGTGCCGTCGCCAGCTAGCCCATACATCCCAAAGGCATTCAGAGCATACCAATCGCCGTCCTTTTCAGAGTATTCTCCACGCTCGATGGCATCATTCCAAGGTTTGAACGCCTTGCCACCATGGTGGGGGAAGAAGAAAAATCCAAACTCTTTCCAATTTCGACGGAAAGTATCGTAATCTTTTACTCCGTCGCTGTTGTTTGGGAATGAATCACGGTGCTCGCCAATCCAATCAACTGCGCGGTCGAGATCAACATTCGCCAGCCTGAAGAGCATGCTCCCGCCACTTGCGACAATCCGGCAAGGGGCCCCAGCATAAGAAGCAATGTCGGCCTCGCCGGTCGCATCGATTACGTTTTTCGCAATTGCTGCCTGCCGCCCGCTTTTACTCTCAATAAGAACTCCAACAACCCTGTTGCCCTCCTTAATTGCCCCAACCGTTAGCGCGTGAAGCAGAACTTCCACGCCTGCTTCGCGGAGCATATCAATAAGGACAAGCTTCATTTTTTCAGGATCAAAAATGACGCCAGGTTGTTCGGGTCGGTGCCAGCAAGGTTTTGTGCCGCCCTCAAATACTAATCGCTCAACAACTTCGCGAGGGATTCCCCTTACCACGGGAAAGTTTTCGTTCGTCATGAATGCGTTCCCAATATTCGCCATCAATCCTGCAGTGGCCGTTCCACCCACAACGCCATTGCGCTCGATGAGCAGAACCTTCGCTCCGTTTCTAGCTGCCGAAATGGCTGCCGAACACCCGGAGACTCCTCCGCCAACAACGATGACGTCGGGTTCATAAACAATTGGTATATCACGAGATGGCTCATGGTAGGTTTTCATTGTCTCTCCCCTTATAGTAAAAGAGTAGTCTATGGTGTTTGCGGTGTCAATCTCCTTCTAATTTGGTAATTTTAGGAGGTCTGGGGTGCTGGATGGGTATGAAAAAGACATCGTCTTTTATGAGGCCGTCAGAACGCAGTATGTTTGAGCGTGCAATGCGTAAGCACGTGGGGATAAGGGTTGAAAAACTATACGGGACATACGAGAACTGTTTATCAGAAATTGCAGGGATGCCGCTCTTGTATTCGTCAGGGATGGCGTTATAGCCAAGGATTGTGCACAGTATCCCAGCTGCGGTCGAGGGATTACAGTCAGAGTCTTGCCCGCAACGCGTTGATATCTCGAGCGTCTTGGACAACGAGCCATTGCCGTAGAGTAATCCAATTACAACGTAGGCACCGTTTAGACTTGCGTCTATATTGAATCCATTTGGGTCCGAGGAGCAGTGACCGCTGGGTTTGGAAGCCCATTTTTCCTGAACTCTCTGCCAGGTTTTGCGCCAATCGTCTGGATATACCCAATGCCAAATGATAACATCGCGAATAGTTTTGGCATAAGTGCTGTTCGGCGGAATTGCGCGAAGACCGAAGCGCACAACCTTTTCAACGTCGGTTTCAAAGAAAGCAGACGTGTACATCGCGGCGGTGAACATTCCTCCATAGAGACCATCTTCAGAATTCATTAAGCGGCCAAGTTTGTTGCACATTTCATTCGAAGAAAGCGGCATACCAGGGCTAATCAACCCAAAGAGGTCAGATTCGATTTGGAAATCAATGTCGGCATAGTGGGCATTGTACTTCGGGCTTCCGGAGTCGGGCGGCATGATTCCTTTGCGCACATTCTCTCTGCCTTCGTTGTTTGCATGCCATAGTTTGAACTTAGTGGCTGCAAAAGCCTTTCCAATTTGCTCATTTGAGATGTCGAGCCCATACTTTTCGATTGCCTCGAGGAAACTAAGTTCAACGTAGATATCATCCTGTCCAAGAGAGTTGGAGACGTTTTCCGGCGACCACTTTATCGGCTCGTCGAAAGTTCTGCCGCACGCTTTGAACTCCGTGGGAGCACCGTATGAGACGCCGATCATCTGACCAGCCCATCCACCCTTCATTTTGTCTAGATAAACGCTGACTGGCAAAGTCCTAAACTGTGCTCCGTGAGCTGTTTTGAGCATTCCAAAAATTAAAATTAATGAAAAATATTTGCTCTTTCTCATTTGCTAGCCTCCTCGGTGAATGAAAAATTATCAATTGCCGGGTAATGTTGGTAAAATTTCCACAACCGCCACTTCTTCAGGGTAAAGTGCAATCAGTATGTCACCTTTATCAACGAAGAGCGGCTGTTTTCCAGGCAATTTGAAAGCTGATTTTGGCTTGCCGAGTTTAGCGTCCAGTCTCAGCCTGGCAGTTACGCGTTTATCACCCCTGTTGCGCACGGTAAAGTACAATGTGCCATCCTTGCCCGGTCCAAAGCGTTCAATTTCAACCCTTGAATCAGAGGTCCTAGCCATCGTTACCGGCTCCCAGCCGGCTCGCGCGATCTTTTGAATTACTGGTAAATACTTTTTAAATAGCTCACGGTCTCGTTCATAGTATTTTTGTTGCTCGAAATAAAGACGAGTTGCCGCATCTGGGCTGAAAAATCCTGGGAACATTCCCCAGAACATGCACCGCTGGAAGTATTTTTCGACCAGGCTATGGTCGAAAGCCTCATAATCTGTGTTCATGAGGTAGCAGAACGGTTTTTTATAGCAAAGCGTTCGCCTAAAGTCCATAACATCGTCGGGCAGAGGGTTGTATTTTCCATTTGAAAGCCAGTTGGTTTCGATACCCATAACATCTAAGAGATGTGCCATGAAACCAAAGCTTGTCGGTATGCCGTTTGCCATCATGAGCTTCCCCATCTTGCGGATGTCGTCGGCCATTGTTTTTGCAAACTCATAGGTAGAAAGTATCTGAAGGATAGCAGGTTTCTTTGTTCGCCTGCAGAAGGATAGAGGACGAATGGCATATTTGAAATGCTCTCGGCGAGTGTTGACATATGGTGCCCCCATTTCCGCAGAGTCCAAATACTCCCCAGAAAGTTGGGGCTTTGTCTTGTCGCCATAAAGCTTCTCAGCTATTTCTTTGTTCCAAGATATACTAGCACGTGTGGCAGGCATATCACCCTTTGGAATCGCTGGGTTAGGGTTGAGTAAGAACATTGCCCCATCGCACCAGGGAGCGTCGAAGAAAAACAGCCGGGGTTTGCCATATTCGTCGAGGGTCAAACAAGTCTTCACCGCAGAAGCCCAATCCCGAAGTGCGACGTCATTGGTTTGCTTTAGATTTTCCTCTATCATTTTGAATGCCTGCTCTTGAGTTCGCGGCAGGCTTTTCTCCATAGGCATCCAATAGGACATTGGCTCTGTATATCGGAACGAATAAATGCCGTTTGCCGCATCCCACTCTATGTCATTATCGCCTTCGTGGAATGCAAAGCAAAAGTCCTCCCAACCTCGAACTTTTCGTACCTGCAGGAATGCCATCCAGTTGCCTTCGCGCTCAACTCTTTTCTCGAAGTATTCTGGGAAAATGCGGTAATATTTCTCAACTGCTTCCCTCATGCCTCCAGCGCTGGTGGTTTTGTAAATAAGGAACGAGAACTTTTGTTTTACAACACCCTGCTCGGGGCAGAAGCCGAGGTCGAAGGCAATGTAGTACCACCTAATTGCACCATTATATCCAATACGATAAACACATGGTTCGTCCATGGGGATCGCAAGATTGATCGCATCATTACGTCCACTCATGCAGGAAAATGGATATTTTGACATAAGTCCCACTGCTCCGGCTTCTATGGGGACGCCGTCGCAGAAGGAATTGTCGTCTGATGTCTTCTCCGACGACCGTATACTATGCCACCAGTACCAGTCCTCTTTTGGCATTGGGATTGCAAAGCCAATCGTTAGCGCACGGTCACAGCCCGTCTCATCTTTGGCCTCGCAGTCAAAACGTATATGATTCTCGCTAGCGGTTGCGGTGGCATTAATCGAAAGCCTTAGCTTGCTACAGCTACCGGAAAGTATCCATTTCCGCTGGGATGTCCTCTGTATATTGAGCTTATCTAATCCTAGCACATCTGACCCGGCGGCTACGTCCCTCAGGTAGAACCCTCCGCCCGCAGGTAGAACGGTTTTACCAAGCCGTCCGCTTAGAATCGAGCCGTCTTGTGCGAGAATTAGATCAATCCCATCGAGGGATGTGAGCCTGACTGCCTGCTTGCTTTTCTCTAAAATTGGCCTCGAAACAAACATTCCATCGAATAATGCTGTGTTTCCTTTTGCCCTGATTTCCTCAAGCCGGCAATCATCGAACCATGCTTTCCCAACACATCGGCGGAGCAGAAGATACACGTTTACTAGCTTAATTGGTTTTTCTGGATCAAAATATACCTCGCCGCGCTGCCAGCCATGAGTTCCGCTATTGAAGTCGTAAAGTTGCCCCCAAATCCATGTACCATCAGCGTATTGGATGTCAAGGTAGAGCGCATAATCACCTTTCCAAGCCGGGCCCACGCCTCCTGCTTTGCTCCATACGCTCGCTCGAATAGCTTTGGGAGACTTCTGATTCAGGACAACGGTTTGAAAAGCTCCTGCCTCGATTTCTGAAGATGAATTCTCACAGCGAATGCTCATCCTGCCAGCGCGTCGCACGGAAGAGTCGAAGGAGAATCCCTTGCCAAATGGTTTCCAACCTGACTCTTTCTTCTCAAAGCTAGAATTCACGAGCAAGTTTTTACCGACGCCTGGTCCTACAATATGAAGCAACGTCCGACTTTCGGCAACAGTGGGAATCATTGAAAGAAGACTCACAAGTGCAATAATAAACCTCATAGCCATAACTCCAAAATTAGGATTATCCGGAAGCTGGCTTTAAACCTCCTAGTGCTTAGCTTGCCTGTTTGACTTTCGATTAATCTGCTGAAACTGCATTTGCGGTAGAATTTTTGTAAAACAAGGCTTTTTTGCCACATTCTAGGTTTAAGGTGCCGCAAAATATGGAGCAACCATTGCAATCGTGGTATAATAGCAAGGCAATTGTAAAAGGCGTTGCGTTTAGTAGTGCAAGTTGATGCAGATTTGTTGTTTAAGGAACAAGTGGTGAATCCTCGAGTCCATTTTGGCGTGAAGCTAGCCCTGAGCCTATTTCTCACGGCACTTGTTGTGTGGGATTTTGGTACGGTTGAACTAGCCGGCTCCCAACAGAAAACGAATCAGCCAACGCCGGCGCCATCTGTCAGCCTACCTGATATTGTGCTGACGCAATTTGGGGCTATTCCTGCTTCAAGTGTGCCTGATGATGCTCGCGAATCTAAGCTGTTGAGCAGGGCATTTGCCGCCCGCACATCCGAACTCATTGGCTCATGGGTTATCCCGCTCGACTCGAAAGGCGACAATGTAGTTACAAATATCTCATTGGCTTCGGAAGCGGTAGATTTTACAATTCTGCGTCCGAATGAAATTTTCTCATTCAATGAAATAGTTGGACCACGCACGACGGAAAAGGGCTACAAACCGGCAGCACAGTATTCAAATGGTGAGATGGTTATTGGGATTGGCGGGGGGATATGTATTCTCTCTACAGCCCTCTATAACGTGGCGCTTGAGACCGGACTTGAAATAGTAGAGCGCCATCCACACTCAGGTCCTGTGAAGTATGCGCCGCCAGGGAGGGACGCGGCTGTATCGTTTGGTTGGGCGGACCTGCGTTTTAAGAATGATACTGGGAATGTGCTCTTTATAAGATCAAAGGTCGAAGACTACCGTTTGGTAGTTGCATTCTATGGCACAAAGATCCCCGGCAGAACGGTAGAAATTCTTTCAGAGGACTACGAAGAATTGCCATTTAAGGTTATCGAACATGAAGACGAAAGCGTTCCCGAGGGTGAGGTTATCGTAAAGAAAGAACCACGGCCCGGTTTCGCTGTTACTATTGTTCGGTTGATTCGACAAAATGGAAAGCTAATCAAGCGTGAGGTCATAAGTCGTGACACTATCTTGCCTAAGGATAAGGTGGTTCTTGTTCACCCGAAGAAAGATACAAATACGGAACAGGAGTTTCCTGACCTCAATCTTCCACCCGTAATCATCCCGCTACCCGACCTGCCACCCAAACCAAATCAAACGCAACCTTTGCCAATTAGCCCAACAGATGCTGGCCAGCCGTCTGCTGCTCAAGACCCAACTTCGTGAAAGCAAGTGAATCATTCAGAGGATTCAAAGTTTTCGTTTTTGAATGAGTTTGCATAATTTTCACATACCAATATTTTACTCCAATCGTCTCTTCAGCGAGACGATCTAGCAAGTTGAATTCCTTATACAAAATAGCTATAATACTTATCGAAATATCGGAGGACGTGTGTGCGCGCTGAGATAATCTCAGTCGGAACCGAATTGCTTTTGGGGCAAATCATAGACACGAATGCCCCCTACCTTGGGAGAGTGCTCTCCACTCTGGGAATCGATGTCTACCATCGGACTACCGTTGGTGATAATGCTTCACGGCTTGCGGATGTGCTAAAGACCGCCCTCTCACGAGCAGATCTCGTAATCACGGTCGGCGGTCTAGGGCCTACGATGGACGATCTCACAAAGGAAACCATCGCAGAGGTCCTTGGCGAAAAGCTCGTGTTGGATTTAGATTCTGAGAGGGCAATACGCGAATTTTTCGAGCGCAGAGGAATCAAGCTGGTTGCAAGCAATTTTAAACAAGCACTGAAGCCTGAATCCGGGACTGCCTTGCCGAACTCCGTTGGGACGGCGCCCGGTGTGCTTGTCGAGAAGGAAGGCAAAATTGTGGTTGCTCTTCCAGGTCCCCCAGGTGAGCTCATTCCCATGGTTGAAAACTATGTGGTTCCATATTTGGAACGCAGGCTTTCAGGGGTCCGCTCAGTTATTGAATCTCGTGTGCTTAAAGTATGTGGGATTGGCGAGTCAGCAGCTGAGGAAAAGGTTAAAGACCTGCTTGACAGCGAGAACCCAACGATTGCACCTTACGCAAAAAGCGGCGAGGTTCATTTCAGAATCACAGCCAAAGCAAAGGATCATGAAACTGCAGTACGCATGATCTCTGGGCTCGAGGAAGAGGCTAGGAAGCGGCTAAGCGATTATGTTTATGGGGTAGATGACGAAACTCTTGAGTCGGTAACAGTGCACATGCTAATAAACCGAGGTTTAACACTTGCATTAGCGGAATCATGCACCGGCGGTCTTGTTTCAAACCGAGTAACCAATGTCCCAGGAAGCTCTGAAACGTTCCAAGGTTGTGTGGTAGCATATAGCAACCGGGTGAAGACGGAGCTACTGGGCGTATCCAATGAAATGATTGCCAAGTATGGTGCAGTGAGCTCCGAGGTGGCGCAAGCTATGGCTGAAGGTGCGGCCACTCGGATAGGCGCCGATGTTGCTTTAGGTCTCACGGGTATTGCAGGACCTAGCGGCGGAACTGCGGAAAAACCAGTGGGTCTCGTGTATATTGGGCTCAAAACTCCCGAAGGCACAGAAGTTACCAGGAACATATTCGGGGGCAGTCGTGAAGAGATCAAGCTAAGGGCGTCCACGGCGGCACTTAATCAGCTAAGGATGTACCTGCTGAAGACGCCTTAAGTTGGAAGCCATAGAGAGCAATAAAAGCATAGATAAAAACTCCAGGCAAAACATCAAGGTTAATATTGTGAATTTGTTATTTAGCATTGAAGATGGAAAAGATACGAACGTTCATAGCAGTCCTTCTGCCAGCGGAAGTTCGGTCTCGACTGGCGGAAGTCAAGAAACAGCTAATTGCGACTAAAGCTGACGTTAAATGGGTTTCCGAGGAAAACTTCCATATAACACTTAAGTTCCTCGGCAGTATAGACGCAGCAAAACTCGATGCCGTCACCGATGCGGTGCGAGAAGCCGTAGAATCTATGAATAGGTTTGAAATATTTTTAGAAGGTGCTGGTGCGTTTCCAAGGCCTAGTAGTCCGAGAGTTATCTGGGTTGGTGTCAAAACTGGCAAAGACCAGCTAAAGGAAATCGCGAGGCGCGTCGACACAGCTTTGGAAAAGCTCGGATTTCCACGCGAAGATCGTCCATTCACTGGCCACGTCACGCTGGGCCGGGCTAGAAGTTCCCAAGGCGTGGCCCCGCTTCGAGAAAGTATTGATAAGCTTAGAGACGAGTCCATTGGCACTGTAATGGTGGATTCGGTTGCAGTGATGAGGAGCGATCTTCACCCGACGGGCCCAATCTACACCGCTTTGAGAAAGGTTGAACTTGTAGCATAAGAAGAACTGGCATCCTAACAGATAAGCCGTGGTATTGTGGAAGAGCAGAAATTCGTTGGGAAAAAGGATGGCTTAGTGATTAGATAGCGACTAAAAGATGAGAGGAGATCAAGTGTTGGATAAAGGTAACGGCAAAGAAAAAGAACAAGCGCTCGAACTGGCTTTGAGCCGAATCGAGAAGCAGTTTGGCAAAGGTGCAGTAATGCGGCTGGGGGAGGCGTCGCGGCTGAATGTCTCGACGATTTCTACTGGTGCTTTAGCGCTTGATATTGCTCTTGGCGTAGGCGGCATCCCCAGAGGGAGGATTACCGAGATATATGGCCAAGAGTCGTCAGGTAAGACAACCATCGGCTATCATATCATTGCTGAAGCCCAGAAGGCTGGCGGAATTGCCGCCTTTGTGGACGCTGAGCACGCGGTTGATGCCTCTTATGCGCGGAACCTTGGCGTAGATGTAGACTCGTTGTTGGTATCCCAGCCCGACACTGGCGAAGAGGCCCTCGAAATTATAGACGCGCTTGTCAGAAGTAATGCGGTTGATGTCGTGGTTCTGGATTCTGTTGCCGCGCTTGTGCCCAAGTCTGAAATTGAAGGCGAGATGGGCGATTCTCATGTAGGCCTTCAAGCGAGGCTAATGTCGCAAGCTCTTAGAAAGATTGGCGGTTCTGTCAGTAAGTCAAACACAGCCGCTGTTTTTATCAACCAAGTTCGCGAAAAAATAGGCGTAATGTTCGGTAATCCCGAGACAACTCCAGGTGGGCGCGCTCTAAAGTTCTGGGCATCGGTTCGTTTGGAAGTGCGAAGGGTTGAGACCCTCAAGGTAGGAAACGAAATGACTGGCACTAGGGTGAGGGTTAAAGTAGTGAAAAACAAAGTCGCTCCACCTTTCAGGCAGGCTGAGTTTGACATCATGTTTGGCAAAGGCATCTCGAGGTCGGGAGGAGTTATTGACATCGGCACAGAACTAGGATTTATAAGCAAAACCGGCACTTGGTTCACATACGGCGATATAAGACTTGGCCAGGGGCGTGAGAACGCAAAACAATATCTGGAAGAGCACCCCGAACTGATAGATGAATTGGAAGCCAAAATACGCGAAGAGGCCGTCGGAAAGGTGTTTCTTGCTCCGGCGGCCGCTATTGAGGATTAGCGGGAATCCTTATAATTTGAGGCAATTGGACTTCAATTTAGCCCGCAAAACATTGCTTTTCTACGTGAACTAGGTAGAAGGTTGACCGCACATCAGCATAGAATAACAGCAATAGAGGCACAGGAGAAGCGGCAAAACCGTCGGTCTATTTTCGTTGATGGCAAATTTGTGCTAGCTGTGGACGCGAATGTAGTTGATGACCTTGGTCTTCAAATTGGCCAAGAGATAAGCGAGGAGCGGCTCAGAGAAATCGTCTACGCTGAGCAGTTAACGAAAGCCAAGAAAAAGGCGCTTAATCTACTTGGTTATAGGGCGCGCAGTCGGGCTGAGATTGCGCAAAGCCTTAGGCGAGGTGGGTTCGCCGAAGATATTATTGAGGATGTTCTAGCATACCTTGAGCGGCTTGAACTCGTAAATGATGAGCAGTTTTCCCAAGCGTGGGTGAAGAGCCGGTTGGTCGGCAAAGGTATGGGAAAACAGCGAATCAAATGGGAACTCAAGCAAAAAGGTGTGCCAAACAACGTGGCAGAGGATGCTCTGTCTGAAATTGATGAGGAGACAGAATACCAAACAGCGCTTGATTCCGCAAAGCGCCGCTGGGCCAAATATAAAGATGCGGAGGTTAATACCAAACGGCGCAAATTGGCATCATTCCTGCGAAGGCAGGGCTTCGGTTGGGAGGTTATATCGCAAGTATTGGGCGAACTTTCCACCGATAACGACGAGGAATAGGTCCATCGAATGTTGTGCGATGGCTAAGATTCAAACATGAAGATGCTTTATGGAAAGGGTAAGGGGGAATTTATCTGCATCGCGGAGGCGAACTTTAGCGCCCCCGCGCTAGGTCAGCCGGATTCAAAGGTCCTGTTCGCTCAGCCTCAATCCGACTTTTCGGGGAGAGGAGGCCGACCTTATGAATACATTGTATGCCGTCGGATGCGTCATAGCATCCCTGGCGATTGTCTTGCTGGGATTCGTTTTCTGTGTTCTTCCAGCAAGGCGCAAAGCGGAAGAACAGTTATCGGAAGCTCAGAGGATTAGAGAGCAAGCCGAAAAGGATATCGAGACAAAAAAGAAAGAGATCCTTCTTGAGGCAAAAGATGAAGCCTACAAACTCAGAGCAGAGATCGAAAGGGAAAATCGCGAAAAGCGAGCTGAAATACAGAGGTTAGAGCGAAGGCTGACGCAGAAAGAAGAATCCCTGGATCGCAGGTTGGATAACCTGGAGAAAAGGGAGAAAGCATTAAGTGTAAGGGAACAAGAAAACGCCAAAATAAGAGAAGAGTTAAACAGCATTTTGGAAAAACAGCGTGCGGAGCTTCAGCGCATAGCTGGGCTTACTACGGAAGAGGCAAAAAACCTCCTATTAAAAATGGTCGAGGAGGAGTCTCGTCATGAGGCCGCCAAGCTGATACGTGACATAGAAGCCCAAGCTCGTGAAGAAGCTGAAAAACGTGCGCGCGATATTATTACGCTTGCAGTTCAGCGCTGTGCAGTTGACCAAACTTCAGAAACGACGGTCTCGGTGGTGCCCCTGCCTAACGATGAGATGAAGGGCAGGATCATTGGCCGTGAAGGAAGAAACATACGAGCATTTGAGACACTCACCGGCGTGGACCTAATCATTGACGACACGCCAGAAGCCGTCGTACTTTCTGCGTTCGATCCAGTTCGCAGAGAAATCGCGCGAATTGCATTAAGTAACCTAATATCGGACGGGCGCATTCACCCAGGGCGAATCGAGGAAACAGTTGCAAAAGCAACAGCTGAGGTCGAGGAGCAAATACGACAAGCAGGTGAGCATGCGGTATTTGAGACAGGTGTTACTGCTCTCGACCCTGAGATTGTGAAGCTACTCGGGAAACTAAAGTTCCGCACAAGTTATGGCCAGAATGTCCTTGACCATTCCATCGAAGTGTCCCATCTTGCAGGTGCAATGGCGGCCGAACTTGGCGCAAACGTGTTGCTTGCTCGACGGGCAGGACTTCTGCACGATTTAGGGAAGGCAGTGGATTTTGAGGTTGAGGGGCCGCATGCGGTCATCAGTGCGGATATCTGCCATCGGTATAATGAGCATCCAGAGGTGGTTCATGCAGTCAAAGCACATCATTCGGATGAAGAACCCGAAACCATTGAGGCTGTTCTTGTATCGGTAGCAGACGCCATCTCAGCGTCAAGGCCTGGCGCTCGGCGTGAAACCCTGGAAACTTATGTTAAGCGTCTACAGAGGCTGGAGACAATTGCGGACTCCTTTGCCGGTGTTGAAAAGACGTATGCTGTGCAGGCGGGGCGGGAAATCCGAGTGCTTGTAAAGCCGCAGGAAATTGACGACCTTGCCGCGGCAAAGCTAGCCCGCGATACTGCTAGGAAAATCGAGGAAGAAATGGAATACCCCGGCCAAATCAAGGTCACCGTTATTCGCGAAACGAGGGCTGTGGAGTATGCCAAGTAAAAGTCTGGAGGCAGCTGCTTGCGGCTTCTGTTTATAGGAGATATAGTGGGAAGGCCGGGACGAGAGGCCGTTTCTCAGTTGCTACCGGCACTAAGAGAAGAATACTCGCCCGATTTCATCGTTGCGAACGGCGAAAATGCGGCAGGAGGTATGGGAATCACCAAGGAAACTGCCGCCGAGGTCTTCCAATCTGGCGTTGATGTTGTAACCCTTGGCAATCACGTTTGGTCAAAAAAGGAAGTCTATACTTATCTCGATGAGGAACAGCGTTTGCTTAGGCCGGCGAACTATCCAGTAGGTGCGCCCGGCCGGGGATGGAACATATACCTGACTAAGAGTGGCATTCGCATTGGAGTTATCAATTTATGCGGAAGAATCTTCATGGAAAACCTTGAAGACCCATTTCGGACAGCGGATGCTATACTTCTTGAGATCGGTCAGCATACGAATTTAATTTTCATTGATTTCCACGCGGAGGTGACATCAGAGAAAAGTGCTCTAGGATGGTACCTTGACGGCCGCGTCACTGGCGTGCTCGGCACGCATACCCATGTCCAGACTGCCGATGAGCGAATTCTGCCAGGGGGAACCGCTTTTATAAGTGACGTTGGAATGACTGGCCCAATAGATTCGGTTATTGGTGTAAAAAAAGAGCTTATTATCTCCAGGTTCATTACGCAAATGCCGACAAAATTTGAGATAGCCGAAGGAAAGGCAATGCTTTCGGCTGTTCTGGTTGAAGCAGACTGCAGTACCGGGCAGGCATTGAGCGTTACGAGAATCCAAAGAAACCAGTCGGCATAGGGAACCGAAGTAGTGCGGTTGGCAGTCGAATACATGGGCGTTTTACTAAAAAACGATTGAGGTGTGAGTTAGTCAAAATGTGGACATTATTGACAAATCGAAGAGTAAGCGCTGTCCTTTTGCTCGGCGTTGTGATTTTCTGCAGAGCATGCACATCTGCGCTAGCTCAGTTTTTCGAAGAAGAAGGTTTGGTGCTCTACAATGGCGACCCAGCAGACCAGGCAGGTTTGAAAATAGGCAGTTGGGGCAGTGGAAAATATGAGGAAAACCCCCGCCTCGCCTTCAGCGGAAGGTTCTCGATAAAGGTTAGCGGACGTAGCCTGTATGATGGTGTTAGGTTGGACTTTCAGGATGCCCCAGACATCACGGCCTATTATAATGACAAGAACGGCTATATCCAGCTTATAGCCAGGTTCCGCGTGCAGGGCGAAGACACTACATATGGCTACAGTAGCACATATGGCACGAGTTCTTCTGCTACCAAACCAATTCGGAGGGTCAGGGTTGCCATGACCCTTAACGGAGAATGGGTGGAGGGCCAAGTGCCCCTCTCAGCATGCCAGGTCGGTGAAGATGGATGGATGCGCATTTCAATTCCATTTGCGGCATTGAAAGCTAATAATGGTTTAAAAGAGGCTAGGTTGAAGCGCTTGGTGATTACTGGTGACGGCAATGAATCTTTCTACATTGGCGCAATCCGGGTAATCACCGACAATTCTGAAATTCAGGTATTCCCCAACGAAGACCAGTACGTCGCGGTTGGAGATGACGTCATGTTCAGGGCTTCTTGTAATCCGGGGGCAGCAGCGGTAAAGTATTCATGGGATTTTGATGCTTCAGATGGTATTCAAGAGGATGCCGTGGGTGAGCTTGTCTATCATAAGTACCGAAAATCTGGTGAATACACGGTTACTCTGACAATATCTGATCTTTTCGGTGTTAAAAAGAGCGTTAGCACCCAATCAAAGGTAACCGTCTACGACTAGGTGATGTGTTGATAGCCACGATTCTTCAAGCAATGCGGCCGCGACAATGGTCGAAAAACCTGTTCGTGTTTGCCGGCCTGCTTTTTACTTTGGATCGCCAGCACCCTGTTTCTGATTACGCTAAGGTCGTGCTGGCTTTTGCCTTGTTCTGCATTTTGTCTGGGAGTGTGTACATAGTAAACGATATCTTAGATGTAGAACGTGACCGGCTGCATGAGAAAAAATCACAGAGGCCCATTGCATCTGGCAGGCTAGCTATTCGAACAGCGTGGATTGTGGCCACGCTCCTCTGCATAGGAAGTTTGATACTCTCCTTCGCACTTGACTTTAGGTTTGGTAGCATTAGCCTTGCGTATCTAGGACTTATAACAGCTTACTCACTTGGGCTAAAAAAGATAGTTATCCTGGACGTTTTAGTAATCGCGGGTGGGTTCGTTCTTCGAGCGGCAGCAGGGGCGGCGGCAATCAGTGTGTCAGTGTCTCCTTGGCTGTTTGTCTGCACAGTGCTTCTTGCCTTATTTCTTGGACTAGCCAAGCGACGGCAGGAGCTTCTAGTTGTCCAAAAAGCACAAGAACATAGGCCAGTGTTGGAGCAGTACTCGATTCCACTTCTCGACCAATTAATCAATATCGTCGCTTCTACAACAATCACGGCTTATGCGTTGTACACCTTTTTCTCGAGAACTGGAGCCGCACATCCCTACATGATGGTCACATTGCCTTTTGTCATATATGGCGTCTTCAGATATCTGTTCCTAATCCACAACAATTCGGGTGCCGAAAGCCCGGAAACATTGGTAATTACAGACAAACCTCTTCTGGTTTGTATTATCCTATGGGCTCTAGCTGCTGGCCTCATAATTGGTTTAGGAAAATAGATAAGCTTATGTAAAATTTTCCTCGTTTATGCCTTGCTTCTGCTTAGAGCTTCTAAATTAGCATCTTTATAAACCTTCATTGCTTGACAAACGAGTAGCAATCCTGTAATATATTGCCATGCAAACGATTTCACAGATAACCTAAAAGTTGCTGTTTTCCAATTGAAAGGAGAAGTACTAATGTCTTTAGTAGATCGCCTATACAAGGCAGTAAAAAAAGACGATAAAGCTGAAGGCGGGGCGCCAGCAGTTTCTACTTACTCCCTTGGGGAGCTCGAAGCACAAATCCTCGATGTAATTTGGGACCTTGAGCCACCCGTCAATAGTACTCAAGTATTCAAGATAATGTATCCTAAACGCGAACTTTCTTACTCTACCATCATGCTTACAATGGCAAAGCTTGCCAAGAAGGGCATACTAACACAAACGAAAACAGGCGATAAGAAGACCGACGCTTTCGTGTACACGCCAAACATCACTCGCGAGCAGATGGGCAAACTGCTCCTAGATGAGGTTTGTCGGAAGGTTCTCGGTAAGCCATTATATAAAGCAGTACGTGACCTCCTCCCTGATTACTCAGAAGAGGAACTCAGGAAAATTGAAACTGCCCTCCGCGATGAGTAATTTCTAGAGCAGCACGGTTTTGCAACCGTGGCTACTTAGATAACTAGAACCAAAGCCATTGACCAATCGGCCATCTGCTAAATAGATGGCCGGTTATTTTTTCTAACCTTTAATTAATTAGCTATTGACAAATTAGTGTTCTACCGATATACTTTTAATGGTAGACAGATGTCTCCTATTTTATCCCAGGAGGGCCAAATGTCCAGAGAATTGTGTCCAAAGAACAACGCTAGAACGCTAATTGGCAAGCGGCAAATGCATCCCGAGGTTATGGAAGTAATCGCCGATGTTTTACTTGCCTGTCATGCTGAGCGGAATCCTGACTGCCCTACTTATACAGAGCGGCAACTCCTCAGGAAGTGTCGCAAGGCGGCTTCCCTGCCTGAAGGGTTTACATATGGTTCCGCCGAGGTAGATTCAGACGAACTATTTAATATCGAAATGTCTTTAGTAAGCCACCATACACGAATGTCCTCGTCTGAGAAGCGTGCTTGGCAATTGTATGCCATTGGTTACAATTTTAAGGAAATTGCAAAACTTATGGGTGTAAGCCAGCCGACCGCTGTTAGATTTGTTCGTTCAGCCGCTCGCAGGGCAGATGCTGATGACTCCAGGTATAAAGGCTTGCGCAGCGTATACCGTCAAGAGACGAGAAAGTATATATATCACAAGCCAAAGCACTGTGATGAACGCCACTGTGAAAAGCTTGGCTACTGCCGATTTGCACTTCGCGGAAAAAGCATTTTCGAAGAAGGCGCACTTTAGATTGCCATTAGAATTGCCTGCGTGCGTTGACACCTTTCTGCTACTCCGTTATAGTTAACCGTAAGGAATTGGAAAGGGATTAGATATGCTAGAGCTTGAGGCTGACGTAATAGTAATTGGTGCTGGCGGCGCAGGATTGAGGGCAGCTGTTGCAGCCAAAGAAGCGGGTGCCGACGTGCTTGTTTTAGAAAAAGGCATTGCTGGCAAGAGTGGGTGCACCCAAAATTCTGCTTCAGACTGGATGGCATATGGAGCAGCATTCGGCCATGCCGACCAGAGGGACAATCCGCACGAACACTGGCTCGATATAATGATAAAGGGCGCATTAGTTGCGCGCCCTGAACTTGCACGCAGGATTGCTTATGAATCACCCCAGAGGCTGCTTGACCTTGAACGATGGGGAGCGTCGTTCGACAAGAAAGATGGCAAGTTTGTGCAAATACTTTCCGACGGCGCACGCTTTCCCAGGGCATGTGGGAAGGGAACAAACACCGGGCCCGAAATCGAGCGTGTTCTGCTAGAAAGAGCACGCGACCTTGGCGTTAGGTTTGTAGAAGGAATTATGACCGCCGACTTAATTATGGCCGGGGAGCAGCCCGGTCGGGTAATTGGGTGTTGGGGAATTACTGAAGGTGGTAGAGAGTTGGCGGTGTTCGGCGCCCCAGCCATCATATTAGCTACAGGTGGCGCGGGCGAGCTGTACTCCTTCAATGTTTTTCCTGAAGACATGACTGGCGATGGCATGGCGATGGCATACAGAGCAGGGGCGGAGCTTGTGAACATGGAATTCATACAAATCGGTCCTTGCATCATCCATCCGTTAAAGTTTGCCCTTTCTGGTGTTTTCTGGCGAATGAACCCTCGTCTTTTAAACGGCAATGGTGAGGAATTCCTGTCGAAACGCATCCCAAAGGGCATTAACATTGGGAATGCACTTACACTAAAAGGAGTTTCATTCCCGTTTAGTGTTCGAAATGAATCCATGTACATAGATATCGCTGTCTACGAGGAGATTGTAACAGGCGTGCCAGGCCTTCATGGTGGAGTTTATCTCGATATCTCGCACAACTCATCAGCCGAAATCGAAACAAGAGCTCGCGTGCCCTTTGAGCATCTTTTGGCACGTGGCATCGACATCAGGAAGGAACCAGTGGAGTTCGCACCGAGCGTTCAGCACTTCAATGGCGGTGTGCTTATTGACGAGCGGGCATCAACCAAGATTAAGGGTCTTTATGCGTGCGGTGAAGTGGCAGGCGGACAGCACGGAGCTGACCGTCCTGGAGGAAATGCGCTTGCAGATTCGCAAGTCTTTGGGGCAATTGCTGGTGCCGAAGCGGCGAATTATGCCATCGGACAGAAAGTTCAGCCAGAATTAGTCAAGGTGATAGTTGAACAGCAAGTTCGATCTTATCAAGCGGTTCCAGTGAATGAGCAGATTGAATGGGAGGCATTGCTCACGTCAATTCAAAGAGCGATGTGGAGAAACGTATCCGTCGTCCGGACAGAGTCGAGATTAGGCATGATGGAGGCCTCAATCAGAGAAGCAAAATCTATTTTAGCCAAAGCCAGGCCGGCTGATATGCGTCGCTATTTTGAGATGCGGAACATAATTGATGTTTGCCATATGATTGTAACGGCTGCCAGGGCGAGAACTGAGAGCCGAGGAACCCACTATCGAGCTGACTATCCTAGAAGAGACGATGGCAACTGGCTTAAACAAATAATTCTAACGCGCGCTGATAAAAAGCCGCATGTCAGCATGGAGAGGATTGAGGTCCCTAACGATATTATCGACGGTCTTCGAACAGGAACATTAGTGATGGATTAGCTTCTACCTTTGTATCCTTATGCCACCTCCTTTTAGAAGATTCTCAACCTCTTCTAGCGTTGCCCAATTGAGGTCGCCGGGAATTGAATGCTTGAGTGCTGAAAATGCTGCACCATAATCCACGCCTTTACGAACATCGCCTGTAAGGTATCCGTATATGAAACCGGCTGTGAACGAGTCTCCTGCACCTACGCGGTCTATTAATTCGCAAGGGTATTTCGCACTTTCATAGAGTTCCCCATGCGAATGTGCAAAGGCAGACCAATTGTTGCGCAAAACTGATAGGTCTTCCCGCAAAGTTATTGCTACAACATCGAACCCAAATTTCTCATGAAGCTTGATAGCGACATCCTGATAGCTGCTCTCTCGTATGCCAAAAACAATACCTGTGTCTTCCTCTGTGGTAATCAAGAGATCAACAAACTCCATCATCGGCACAAGGCAGGCGTTTGCTTCCTCAGGAGTCCACAATTTCTTGCGGTAGTTGACGTCAAAGCTCACCTTTGCACCTGCATCTTTTGCAGCTTTTACAGCCTCCAAGGTTGCTTCTGCACATGACTTGCTCAATGCGGGCGTGATGCCACTTACGTGGAAAATGCTACATCCTTCGAGTGCTTTTTTCCAGTCGACCTCCCCAGGAGCGAGCGTGCTAACCGCCGAGCCTGCGCGGTCATATAGAACGCTCGATGGCCTGGGGCTTGCACCAAACTCTAGGAAATAGATGCCGACCCGCCCTGATTTTGTCCAGACAATGTGCGAAGTATCGACACCTTGCTCGCGTGCCTTGTTGCGCACCAACCTACCAAGCGGATTGTCTGGTAGCTTGCTAACCCAGCTGCTTTTGAGTCCAAGCCGGGCAATACCCACCGCTACGTTTAACTCTCCACCGCCAACCTTTAAGTCGAACGAGTTGGCCTGCTCCAATCTGTGGAAGTCTGGCGGCGAGAGCCTTAGCATTGCCTCACCAAGGGTGACAACATCTGCCATTTATTCTCTCCTTGAAGTGTGAAGTGTTCCCAGCGTATTTAATCCCTAAATTGCTTAACTATTTGCATAAACCTTTGGGCTCGCTCTTTGATTTCTGTGAAATTGCCCTCGTCCATCAATTGTTTGTTAATAAGGTCGCTGCCTACACCTAGAGCAGAGGCGCCGTTCTCAAGGTATGCCTTCGCTGTATCAAGAGTAACGCCGCCAGTTGGTATGAACTTTACCTCAGGAAGTGGCCCACGAAGGTCTTTGAGATATGTTGGCCCCATAACGTTAGCTGGGAAGATTTTTACCATATCTGCTCCAGCTTGCCAGGCGGTAACAACTTCGGTTGGAGTCAGTGCTCCCGGAAATACAGGGGCACCAAGAGACTTAGCTTTGTCAATTACCTCGAGATTTGTGCAAGGACTTACTATAAACTGTGCACCTGCTTGGATTGCATCCTCAGCCATTTCGGGCGTAAGAACCGTGCCTGCACCTAATATTACGTCATCTCCAATATTTGCCGAAAGATGCTTGATAATTTCCAGTGCGTTCGGCACAGTAAATGTAATCTCTATGACGACTACACCGCCTTCCAAGGCTGCCTCGATAGCCTTGAGAATTTTTTCCGCAGATTGTCCTCTTACAATTGCGGCAATTCCGCATTTTATTATCTCATCCAAAATCTGCTGTTTGTTCATCATGTTCGCCTCCATCTCGAAATGTAGCAAACTGAGCCCGAAAAGGTCAAGTGTTTTATCGTTTGTCATACCCAAGGTGGGTAAAATATGGTAGAATATCAGGCGTACGGAAAGTAACCTATTTTAGTTAGGAGAGATTATTATATGAGATCTAGATTTTTTGCTCTAACGTTGCTGTATTTTGCGATGTTAGAAAGCTTGTATGCTGCCGCTAAGCCAGAGTTTCGAGCAGTAGGTGTGCATACGTGGATACCAGGCATGTTAAGCAAAGCTGAGCTCGACGATACAATCCGATGGGCAAAAGATTGCAATATGAATGTGCTAGTTGTTCAAGCGCGCCGAACAGGTGATGCGTTCTATAATTCGGCAATAGAGCCTCGTTCGGCAGATATTAAAGAAAAAGACTTCGACCCAATTGGTTATGCAGTCGAGCAGGGCCACGCAAACAACTTTGAGGTGCATGCTTGGTTTAATGTGTTCCGTGTATGGGGAAGCTCCAAGAACCCTCCATATCCAAATCATGTAATCAACTTGCATCCTGAATGGCTGTGTAAGGATGTCAATGGTAATACAGCGTCGAAGGACGGTCGTTTTCTTGACCCGGGAGTCCCGGAAGTCCGCGAATACACAATTAAAGTGCTTACCGATTTGCTTACCAAATATGATATCGATGGCATTATGTTGGATTTTATTCGCTATCCTGGTCGAGAGTGGGGATACAACGACATTGCTGTGGCTAGATTCAACAAAACGTATGGCAGAACCGGCAAGCCAGCTCCTGAAGACCCCCTTTGGGGACAGTGGCGACGGGACCAGGTTACGCAGATGGTGCGTGACATCTATAAAACTATTCAGAGAGTCAAACCTCATGTAAAATTATGCGCTGCGACAATTCCCTGGGGCGATTGCCCATCCGACTTCAAGAAGACCGACGCTTACGCTTGGGTCTTTCAAGATTGGAGAGGTTGGATGCAGGAAGGCATTCTCGATGCAAATATGCCTATGAATTACAAAGATCCTTCCAAACCCAATCATCACCGAATGTATCTTAACTGGCTTGACGGGATGAAAAGATGGTCATATGGCAGGCATGCTTACACGGAGAACATGGTTTTTTGCAACAACATTGAAGGAGCGATTGAGCAAATCAAGCAGGCGCGGAAGAAAGGAATTTTGGGCGTCTTTGGATTTGCCTTTAGTCAGTCCCAGTGTCGAGAAGCTCTCGGCAAGGCGCTGAAGGAGCATGTCTTTCAGGAGCCTGCTCCTGTTCCCGAGATGCCTTGGAAGCCAAAGGCAAAAAAGCAAGCGGATTCCAAACTTGAAGCTACCAGCAAGTAGCTTGAGGCGCTAAAGTATGGCCGGAATGTTGAGGGGAATTCTGGCGTCGGGTGCGTCAGAGCTGGGGATTCATTTGGATGAGAAACAGCTTGACGCATTTGATATCTTTACGTCTCTTCTTTTGGAATGGAACAAGAAGTTTAATCTCACCCGCATTACGAATCCAGAGGAGATAGCAATAAAGCACCACCTTGATTCTCTCGCGTTGTTAAAATTCGTCGAGATACCTCATAGCTCATCGCTTATAGATGTCGGCACGGGGGCAGGTTTCCCGGGGATACCACTAAAGATAGCATGCCCAGAGCTGAAGCTAAAACTTCTTGACTCTGTTCGGAAAAAGCTTGTTTTCCTTGAAGTTGTTGTCGAGAAAGTAATGCTAAAGGACGTTGAGCTGGTGCATGGGCGTGCGGAAGATATTGGAAGGGTACAATCTTATCGAGAGTGCTTTGATTTTGTTGTTTCGAGAGCTGTTGCACGGTTGAATGTGCTGGCAGAGCTTTGTCTGCCTTTCTGTCGAATTGGCGGCTTATTCGTGGCTTACAAAGGGGCGCATATAGAGGAAGAAGTGGAAGGCGCCCAAAGGGCGATTGGAATTCTCGGTGGCGAAAAACCTATCATAAATGAGCTTGTGATTCCACACAGCGACGTGCGGCGTACACTGGTGATTGTTCGGAAATGCCGAAGCACGCCAGCAGCATATCCAAGAAAAGCTGGCGTGCCCGAACGGAATCCGCTTTAGGAGGCGGTGATATGTCTAAAATAAGGATATTTATTGGCTTCTGGATTGCTCTAATAGTGTTCGGCATTGTTTTCCCAGGAGCCTTCTATTTAATTAGTAAATGGTTAGATAATTTGCTTGGCCTCATGCCATTTCCGCCTGAAAGTGTTAATCAGTTTTTGGCGGCATTCGCTTTGCTGGTGGGCATTTTTTGGGTACTTTGGGCATACTCTTATTTGCACTTTGTTGGTCATGGTTCTCCCATCGAAGCTTTCGGGATTGCTTTGTACCCTACACAAACGCTTGTCACTACTGGTCCATACGCCTACACTCGAAATCCAATGCTTTTGGGCGAGCTTTTCATCTTACTCGGCATTGCCTTTGCGGCTCGCTCTCTTGCAGGGCTGTTGCTCATCCCAGTGCTTGCAGTGGCGGCGGTTGTCTATCTAAAGTTATTTGAGGAACCAGGGCTTGTCCGTCGTTTTGGTGAAGCTTATATAGAATACCGACGTAGGGTTCCTGTTCTTATTCCTAAATTTCGCTAAGCCATCTGGCGGCATCTTTTGCATGATATGTTAGGATAATGTCGGCTCCAGCGCGCTTGATTGAGGTAAGGACTTCCATTACCGTTTTCTGTTCATCCAGCCAACCATTCTGTGCAGCAGCCTTGACCATCGCGTACTCGCCTGAAACATTATATGCCGCAACGGGGATGTTGACTACATCCTTTACTCGCCTTATGATATCCAAGTAAGGAAGGGCAGGCTTCACCATCACTATGTCTGCGCCTTCCTCAATATCTAGCATGACCTCCTTGATTGCCTCGCGGGCGTTCGCAGAATCCATTTGATACGACTTGCGGTCGCCGAACTTTGGTGCGCTTTCTGCCGCCTCGCGGAATGGGCCGTAGAATGCTGATGCATACTTGGCTGAATATGCCATTATCGCAGTGTCTTCGAATCCATTTTCATCGAGTGCCTGCCGAATTGCCGCAACTCTGCCGTCCATCATATCAGATGGTGCCACAATATCGGCTCCGGCTTGTGCATGGGATACGGCAACTTTGGCAAGAAGGGGGAGTGTGAGGTCGTTAATTACTTTTCCATCTCGAACAATGCCACAATGACCATGAGAGGTATACTCACATAGGCAGACATCAGTAATTATGAGGAGATCATTCACAGCCTTCTTGATTGCTTTTATTGCTTTTTGGACAATTCCATCTGGAGCATATGCTTCTGTGGCAATTTCGTTTTTCGACTCTGGAATACCAAACAACAAAATTCCTGGGATGCCAAGAGCGCGAATTTCCTTTGCCTCTTCGACTAATCGGTCGACGGAATAGCGTGCACATCCTGGCATTGGTTCGATTTTCTCGCAAATTTCTTTGCCTGGCACTACAAAGACAGGGTAGATGAAATCATTGACCGAAAGCTCTGTCTCGGAGACTAACCGTCTAATGGCTTCTGAAGTCCTAAGTCGTCTTGGACGAACTTTTATCATTAGCGTCTACCTTCTCTCACCCAACTTTTTTATAAAATTCCTAACAGAGAGGTTCTAATATTTTTATTGCATGTTTGATATCAATGATTTGTTGTTCGCCACTAATTTCTCGCTCTATTGTAAGTGCACCTGAGAATCCAAACGACTTTAGCTTCGGGATGAGCACTGGGAAGTTAACCCTTCCCTGGCCCAAAGGCTTCTCGATGCCGAGTTTTCCTGGGTCGGTGGGATACTCGCCGTCCTTTGCATGGACTCCGCGGATATACGGGCCAAGAACATCAAGTGCGTCAATGGGGTTGGCTTTTCCATACATTAGCAGGTTTGCGGGGTCGAGGTTCACACCGAGGTTGTCTGTTCCAATGTCCTTAATGGCTCGAAGAAGCGTAATAGGCGTTTCTTGCCCAGTCTCAAAACAGAAACATATTCCGGCGCGCTTGCAGTGTTGTGCAACTTCTGACAATGCTTTGATCGTGCCTGCATATAGTGGATCTTTTGGGTTCTCTGGTATGAAGCCTGCATGGGTAGTGATAGAGGAAATTCCCGCTTTAGCGGCGAAGTCAGCAGCTTTCTTCAAGGCATCTACTCGCATGCTTCGATATTCGGGAGGCACTAAGCCTATTGTTGCAGGGCCATCTATGAAGTTCCAAACTGCCGGTCCAGGATATCCTGCCCAAACTGAAGTTACTTCAACGCAGTATTTCTCGCAGGCATTCATAAGTTCCCTCAGAGTGTTATCATTATATATATTAGGGTTCCAACATGATACCTGACAAGTAGGGAGCCCCAAATCATGCACCTTCTTTATCTCGATTTCCGCGCCCTTTGCAAGCCCCACTATCACTCCCAAACGCAATTTGTTGCTCATGAACTTTCCTCCTTCAGTATTCACTAGGCAATTACTTCAATAAATGGGCTTAAGTATCCTTCGCATTTTTAATTTTCTGCTCCGTATTACTGGGAACGCCAAATGATAGAGCAATAATTTTCGTTTGCGTTTTGACACAATTAGGGTATTTTTTCTCTCAAATCCCAGTAAAAGTATGGAAGAACTTTCCTTGGAAGCGGCGACACGAGAAAGGAGTTGGGCTATGACGGCTGTGACTATGCCCCAAGTTCGAGAGGATAGAACCATCCGACTTACCAAGCGGGAGATTGAGGTTCTATCGCTTGTAATCGAGGGGAAGTCGAGCAAAGAGGTGGCGGAGGAGCTGTACGTGAGCAAGCGAACAGTGGACTTTCACCTCGCAAACATCTACGAGAAGTTGCAGGTAAGCAACAGAGTACAAGCCTACCGCAGAGCAACCAGCCTCGGCCTAATACCGCTCGAGCCTGCTGAGGTTAGATCGAAATAATCGCCCGATGCGGTCTAACCTGCTCCAATTGGTGGGGTGGGAGTAATGTGCCGAAATGGCGAGTGTAGCTTTGCCGTGTCGCACTACAAAAGTTAATCTCCTCCGAGGTTACGTCGGAGGAGATTTTCTTTTTGCAACGCTGAAATCACGCTGAATCCTCGCACTTCACAACAAACCGGAGCACTTCAAACATGCATGCGAACAATGCATTTCTTGACCGGTGCGCTTCTCTCTGATATACTTAGCCACAAGAGGCTGATTCCATGAATCGCACGCGGCGGAAAATCCAGAATGATTCCCTAATGCAAGACATCGCCGGCATTGCTTGTATCACCTTCGGCGGTATCCTTTTTGTTGGAATCGTTGCCCCACAGAGCGGTCTACTTGGAGGAGCACTGGGTGTGGGAGCAAGGATGGTCGTCGGCCTTGGCGCATACGTTGTGCCCTTTCTCTTCATTATAGCAGGCGGTGTTCTTGTTACAGGTGCGCCTCGGTCGGCAACAACTACAAGGTTAATTGGCTTCTTTCTTCTTTTTTTGGTATTTGTGACATGGTCGCAATTTGCTCGCACTGCAAGTGTGACGGCGCTATTCTCCCAACCTAGAATTGATCCGCTGGACGTTCAGCTTGGGGGTGGATACCTTGGCCTCGGCATGGGATATCTCCTTGAATTAATACTTGGGCGCATAAGTAGTCACATCTTCCTAACAGCTGTATTGATTATTTCACTTGTGCTGATTACAGGTGTGCCTTTTATGATGTTAGTTGCACTCCCTGTTGCAGGCATACGGCTACTGTTTTCAGGCAGAGGAAAACTGCGAGGGTTCGATGTCCGGCGGCCAGTCGAGCTAGAGCGCAACGGCTCTGAGAAGAAGGAACGTCCCAAAGTACTCACCATTCTTAAAAAGCCGGTGGTCGTCAACGGTGAAAAGTCAGACGTTGTCACAGGTGCGGTCGTTACGGGCAAGATAGACCGCGGCCAGTCTGCGGCTGCTCAGCTACCTCGGGAAAGCAATGCTGAGTTCCAATTGCCGCCCGTTACCTTGTTAAATGAGCCGCCACCGCCGCCAAAACGAATTCAATCCGAGCTTAATTACAAGATTGATGTTATTGAACGCACACTTGAGGAATTCAAAATCGAAGCAGACGTTGTCGAAGTTTGCCACGGCCCTACGGTAACGCGGTATGAGATTCAACTTGCGCCTGGAATTAAGGTCAACAAAATTGTGAGCCTAGCAGATAACCTTGCAATGGCGCTTGCAGCAATTGATGTTCGCGTGGAAGCGCCCATCCCAGGGAAATCAGCGATTGGCGTCGAAGTGCCAAATAGTAATCCTGGTATAGTTACGCTTAGAGAAGTCATAGACAATGAGGAGTTTTGGAATGCGCCCTCAAAGCTGACGTTCGCGTTGGGCAAGGATATTGCCGGCGAACCGAAATTTGCCGATTTAGCTAAGATGCCGCATATGTTGATTGCGGGCGCTACCAATGCTGGAAAAAGTGTATGCCTTAACTCAATGATCGCAAGCTTGCTTTTCCGAGCCACCCCGAAAGAAGTTAAGTTTATACTAATCGACCCAAAGCGAGTTGAACTAAGCTTATTTGATGGAATTCCACATTTGTGCACGCCAGTTGTGAGAGATATTAGGCAGGCGGCGGGGATACTCCGTGCAACCCTTAAAGAAATGGAGCGGAGGTATGACCTCTTTGTTCAAATGGGTACGCGGAACTTTGACGGATACAACGCGAAGGCGAAGCCCGAGGAGCGTCTCCCATATTTGGTTTTAATAATTGACGAGCTTGCCGACCTAATGATGCAGGCTGGCCCGGAAGTAGAGTTTGCGATTTGTCGCCTAGCACAGCTTGCCCGTGCTACTGGTATCCATCTCGTAATAGCTACTCAGCGTCCTTCGGTCGATGTGGTTACCGGCACTATTAAAGCGAATATCTCCTCCAGGGTGGCGTTTGCAGTTAATTCGCAAGTAGATAGTCGCACAATCCTCGATATGGGCGGTGCAGAACGGCTTATTGGTAGGGGCGACATGCTATTCAAGCCTGTTGACGCTGCCAAGCCTGTTAGAATCCAGGGTTGTTTGATTACCGAAAGAGAAATCGAGTCGCTTGTGAAGTTCCTGAAAGACCAGGGGTCGCCAGTATATACAATGGAGCCAGCTCAAATCACCGATGTTGCTGGCGCCGCTGACGATGGAGTAAAAGACGAATTCTACGAACCAGCGGTGCGATTGGTAGTGACCCAAGGCTATGCATCAACATCAATGATCCAAAGGCGTTTCAAGATTGGCTATACCCGTGCTGCAAGGATTGTTGATGCAATGGAAACCCAAGGTATCGTTGGCCCGCCCGATGGCGCTAGGCCAAGGGAAGTGCTAATCACAGCCGAGGACTTAGACCGTGTGCTAGGCGGTGCTACTTTCGGAGAGGAAACGAACAACTTCGACGAAGAGGACAATTAATCTTTAGATAATCAATGGCTAAAATAGGAGTAATAAATCTCGGGTGCCCAAAGAACCGTGTTGACGCTGAGGAAATACTTGGGGAAGCTGATAAGGCGGGCTACGAAATTGAGAACGACCCGTCGCGGGCAGACGTCCTCATTGTAAATACTTGCGGTTTCATTGAGAGTGCGAAGGAGGAGTCCATCGCAGCAGTTCTAGACGCCGTTCGTTGGAAGGCAAAAGGTGCTTGCCGTTCTGTAATAGTCACTGGATGCCTTGCACAGCGGTATGGCGATGATCTTGCCAAAGAACTACCCGACGTTGATGCTGTTATTGGCTTGGGTAGGTCAAGCAAGTTTGGTGAGATAATAAAGCAAATTCTCGAAGGCGAACGCGTCGTCGAAGTCCGGGAACCTGGCAAATGGTGGACGGTACCAAGATGTCGCATGCTTTCGACGCCGCCGTGGACTGCATATTTAAGAATCGCCGATGGCTGTGACAACAGATGCTCATACTGCGCGATTCCAAATATCAGGGGCAACTTTGCAAGTAGGGCCGAAGACGATATCCTTGCCGAAGCTGAAGGGCTCGCCAAGCTTGGTGTGAAGGAGCTTAATTTAGTAGGGCAAGACATTACCAAATATGGTTTCGACACCAATAACGAGTTCCGTTTGGCAAAGCTTATTGAAAAGCTCGCTAGGCTAAATGGTATTCGATGGATTCGCTTGCTCTACTGCTATCCGACGAGGATTACAGACGAGCTGATAAGAACAATTGCTCAGAATGAGAAAGTCTGCAAATACTTGGACGTACCGCTTCAACACTGCTCAGACCGAATCCTTAGAGCAATGGGCCGCCAAGGAACCGGGGATTCATATCGAAGGTTATTTGAGCGCATCCGTGGCGTATGTCCGGAGATTGCACTAAGGACGACTTTCATTGTTGGTTTCCCTGGCGAAACCGATGAGGATTTCGAAGAATTGCTTGCGTTCGTGCAAGATATAAGGTTTGACCGGCTAGGAGCATTCGTTTACTCACCTGAGGATGGCACGCCTGCTGCAAGTTTTGACAAGCAAGTAGACAGAAAAACTGCTAACAATCGACTTCATAAGTTGATGTCGTTGCAGAAGGAAATATCGAAAGAAAAGCACCAAATGCTCGTGGGGACAACGCTTGAAGTGTTAGTTGAGGAGAATGACGGTCGGCTGGCAGTGGGGCGCTCCTATCGTGATGCGCCTGAAATAGATGGAGTTGTTTATATAGAGGATTGCTTGGAAAAGCCTGGGCAATTTATTCAGGTAGAAGTTATCGAAGGCAGTGAGTATGACCTATTTTCGCGTCCAATCAAAGCAAGCAAGAGGAGAAAACATAATATGGAGGTACTGAATTGAATAACGCGACTATTGAGAACCAAATAGAACGGGATGCAATGCGTCTTCTTGAAGACCAGGTTTATATGGTTTTGCTTGGTTACAAGGAGCCAGTGAGATCTGCTGACATCGCAGGTGCACTTGACAATAAATATTCAGCAAAATTAATCAGGCATGTGTTGGCTGCAAGCCCGAGATTTGCCCAAATCGAGCGCAAGTGGGATCTTGAGGTGCGCTATGAGGATAAACAGCGGCCGATGGAGCGCGTGCTGCGCGAAATAATCTCTTGGTGCGGGCGCCCAATGTCAATTCAAAATATCGCCAATGAGCTTTCGCAAGTTTACGAGCGTCCTGCTGACTATTATGAGTTGCTATTACCAAGATTACTCGATAACGAAGAAAAATATTTTAAAACGGAAGACGGCTTATATGGGCTTAGTGAATGGTTATTTAAAATAACCTCCGAGCTTGAAGAAGATATTGTCTTTGATAACGAGTTAAGCGAGGATGAAATTCATTCTCTCGAAAAAGTAGCAGCAAAAGTTGAGTGGACCGATGAAGACATTGCACCGCAAGTTGCAAAGTTCATAGATAACATAAAGGTGCCAGTCAGCAATAAGCTTATCTCATTGTTCCGTTGGCGTGCGATTGGTGAGGACCTAAACCCAGCCGAGTTCTACAATGAACTATGGAAAAGTGACATGCTTATTTGGATGTCTGATGGGCGCTGGGCAACTAAGAAGATTACCGAAGGCTTTGAGAAAATGCTCCGCGATCTTGCTGAAAAGCTTGAGGAGGAAATAATTGAGGAAGCGCCGCCTGAGGTAGTGGAGCGTGCTGAAATTGAAGAGGAAGTTCCACCAGTGCTCACGCTGACTATTTCGGAGAGAGATCTCGATGAGGTGGCAGAAATTGTATCAGCTGAAGGAGAGGCTAGAATACAAACAATCCTTGAGAAAATATTTGAAATCTCGCCGCGCGACCGCGAGTATGCAATAGCCGCTGAGGGATTGAGTGATGCTATGCGTGCTGACCCTCGATTTGCATGGATTGGCGGCGAGCGCTGGCGGATGGCGGATACGATTCCTGAATATGTCAAAATTGTTCCACCTGAGTTAGTAATCCCGAAGTACTCGTTCGAAACATCAAGCGGCGAAAAGATTGATGTGGAGTTGGACGATGAGGGTCTGGAAGGAACGCTTGCAACCGAAATCAGAAACCCGCTAGTACAGGATGTTGGCGACGAAGAGGAGATTACCGAACAAGATAAGCTTCCCGTCATGGATTCAGCTAGGTGTGTGCTTAAATATCATCACCAAAAACTTGGAACGTTCCCACTGTGCCAGATTCCGAAGACCTTTTTCCCTTTGGGACCGAGATTGATACAGGTAACGCTTTGTAATGAAGACAAGCGGGCGGATATATGGGTGAACCGCGAGACAAGCCTTATCTACGAAATGGCTCCGTGGTATACCGAGGATATGCCCGAATCTGGCGCAGTGTTTGAGTTGATTAGGACTGATAAACCCGATGAGTTTAAATATGTGTATGAAGGTAAAACTGACCCCCTAGTGCATATCCCTTCAAACCGTGTTGCCGAGCTTCTTAGATTGAGGCAGGAGGTTGAGGCCGAGCCGGTCTCTACGTTCGAGATTATGTGCCGCATCATGCCTGCACATAGGAAAGGCATAGAGTTTGTTACTCTGTTTACAGAGGTAAATTTAGTGCGGCGGGCAACACGCCGGTTGGTGGCAAGCATTCTAAGTTCATATTATGCTTTCTACCAGAAGCCTAATTCGGCGCTCTGGCACTTTGATGAGAAAAAGGTTGACCAGGGCTTTAAAAAGGCCAAAAGGAAGTACGTGCGAAAGGAAGATTGATGAAAGAAGTTAAAGTAAGGTTCCCACCAAGTCCAACAGGTTTTGTTCACATTGGGAATATTCGTACGGCGCTCTTTAACTGGCTTTTTGCTAGGCATAGTGGCGGTAAGTTTGTGCTTCGTATTGAAGATACGGACAGGGCCAGGTTGGTTCCTGGTGCTGAGGAAGAGATTTTCGAGAGCCTAAGATGGATTGGCTTGGTGTGGGATGAGGGGCCGATAGTCGGAGGAGCCTATGGGCCCTATGTACAGTCTGAGCGATTGGAGATTTACAAAAGGTATGCCGAAGAACTGCTTGAGAAAGGTGCTGCTTATTACTGCTTTTGTACGCCGGAACGATTGGAACAGATGCGAAGAGAACAAGAAGCTCGTAAAGAGCCTACTGGATATGACCGCACTTGTGCTGCCTTTACTGCTGATGAGGTTAGGGCAAGATTGGAAAAGGGAATCCCGGCAGTTATTCGCTTCAGAGTTCCCGACACAGGACAGACAACCATCCAAGATTTGGTTAGGGGTGAAATCACCTTCGAGAACCGCTTGCTGGATGATTTTGTGATTATAAAGTCCGATGGATATCCTACTTACCACTTTGCTAGTGTGGTAGATGACCATGAAATGCGCATTACCCATGTTATTCGCGGCGAGGAATGGATATCAAGTACGCCAAAGCATGTGCTTATGTATCAAGCTTTTGGGTGGGAGCCACCGCAATTCGCACATACAACTTCAATTCTTGGGCCAGACCGCACAAGGTTAAGCAAACGTCATGGAGCAATGCGTTTCCTGGAATATAGGGAGAAAGGCTTCCTCCCTGAGGCTATGGTGAACTATATGGCACTTCTGGGGTGGTCTTCGGGTGAGGATCGTGATCTTTATACGATTTCGGAGCTAATTGAGCGCTTTAGCATCGAGGGAATTGTTAGAAACCCAGCAATCTTCGACATCCAGAAGCTTGAATGGATGAACGGTGAGTATATACGTAAGGCAGACCTAGGCCGTATTGCAGACCTTTGCATTCCATTTCTGCGTCAGGCAGGCTTTTTCCCGGAAAATCCTACGGTGGAGGATGGGGCATACTTGCGCGAAGTCGTTAATCTTGTGCGCGACCGACTTAAATATTTGGCTCAAATTGTCGAATTTGCTGACTTTTTCTTTATAAGCGAGCTAAGCTACGAAGAAAAAGGCGTTGAAAAATGGTTGCGGCAAGATTACGTAAAAGAACTACTCTGCAAAATGCTTCCCGCAATACGTGAGATACCAAAATGGACGGCCGAATCGATAGAAGAAACAGCGCGAAAGGTCGGGGAAGAGATGGGTCTGTCTGGTGGTGCGGTAATCCATCCGCTTCGCATGGCTGTCACAGGACGCACAGCGGGCCCTAGCCTTTTTGAAACAATGCGTGTTCTAGGTCGAGAAAGGGTTATAAGTCGTTTAAGCCAGACTCTAGACTTGTTAACTAGAAATCGGCTCTAAAAAGTTTCGCGACTTTTGAGGCGTTGAAAAGTAAAGCACAGTAATAGAGGGAAAAATTCAAAAGGTTCGCGATACCTAGCTTGATTTGGTTTGCTGCTCCATTTCGAGGATTCAGTGTTTGAACCATCTTACAAGGAACTCCAAAGAACTGGTGAGCTGCATGAGCGAGTTGAAGCCGCATACAGGCTCATGACACCTGCATGCGAGCTCTGCCCGCGATGCTGTGGAATCGACCGCCTTGCAGGTCAAATAGGCGTTTGCCGAACCGGAAAGAATCCGGTTGTTTCAAGTTATGGGCCGCATTTTGGGGAGGAACCACCACTTGTAGGTTATAACGGCTCGGGCACGATTTTCTTTGGAAACTGCAACTTACTTTGCATTTTTTGCCAGAATTATGAAATAAGCCAGGGAGGCGTTGGACACGAGGTTAGTATAGAGAAGCTTGCGGAAATAATGCTGAGTTTAGCTCGCCAAGGTTGCCATAACATCAACCTTGTTACTCCAACGCATCAGGTGCCGCAAATACTTTCTGCGTTGGAAATAGCAGCTGAGATGGGTTTGGACATCCCATTAGTATACAACTGCGGCGGATACGAACCAGTAAAGCTTCTAGCCATCCTTGACGGCATTATTGATATATACATGCCAGATGCAAAATATGGAAGCAACGAAAAAGGTCGCATCTTCTCAGGTGTGCCTGATTATTGGGACCGAAACCGAGAAGCACTGAGGGAGATGCATCGCCAGGTGGGTGATTTGGTGGTTGATGACCGGGGAATCGCACTCCATGGGCTGATTGTTAGACACCTCGTTTTACCGAATAACATGGCAGATACCCAGAATGTGCTTCATTTTATTGCAAATGAGATAAGCCGCGACACCTATATAAATATCATGGACCAGTACAGGCCGTTGGCAAAAGCTATTGGTCATCCCACTATAGGAAGGAGAATAACCTCTGAGGAATACCGAGAAGCCCTTCGAATTGCTCGTGCCGAGGGTCTATGGCGTTTTGCTGAATGATATTTACATTCGTTCGGAGCTGAGGTAGTTGGGCTAACAACGTTTAAGCTTGGCTTCTACCAATACTCCGGCCCTAGAATGCGAATTGTCCTTGGGTATGGTTCCCAAAGTACCCCTGCTCCAAAGAGCGGTACCACATATCTCGGCGGAATGTAGGTTATCCCACCGTATACATAAGAAGAAATTGGCAGGCAAATTGGCACGCCATTCAGTAGTGCTCTCTGAGTTCCCGCAAATATCTCCAGTGTGACGCCAGGCTGTCGGAAAATCACCGAGCGGGGTGTCCATGCTATGTTAGCCCCTAGCGCATCGAATACTGGTCTTGCTGGCAGAAGCACAGTATCTCCAATCATATACGGTATTACCGGTTCTGGAAGCGGTTGTCCGTTAATAATCGGTTGCAAAGGTTTTCCTGGGCGTGGCACAATAGCTTCAGTATGAGATTTACACCCTATGACATTTACTGTTATGGGAGCAATCTGTGGTTTGCCAATTGGTTTGCCGCCTTTCAACAAGGCTGGTGTTAATGTGTGACTGCCTTTGTCGATTATCGTTAAAAGACCGGTGACGGTGATTGAATCGCCAGGCTCAAGCGTTCCGCGAAATCCCCATCTATAAGGATATCCGTCATTTCCGCCGTTTAAAGAAACGCCGACCATATACCGACCTGGTTGGGCTTCGTAGCCAAGATCTCCAAATGTCTTTTGCGATGTATATGTCATGCCTGAGAACGGTCGTTGAGAAGAAATTGGCGTTGATGTGTTGTTTTTGACACTAAACACAATCCTGATTGGTCGGCATTGTTCGGTGATAGTTGGCAGAACCATGAATCCTGTCAGTGCTACGGTATTTCCCGTTAGCAATGTGTTTTGTACCAACCCAGCTGGGCTGGCAGCAAATGGCGCGGTGAAAAGTAGCATGAGTATCGAGGCAATTACTATTGACTTTTTCATTGCCATCCTCTATCGCCTCACATTTGTTCCCAATTTTGTATATTCCTTTCCTTAAAGAAGATGAAACAAGATAAGGGGCAGACTTTAAAAGGGAGTGTTGCAGCAGGTTTTGTGTGCTGAGCTCTTAAATTTGCAAATGAAGGTCACGCCTGGCGTGGATGTGATGCTTACTCGAACAATCTTTGATCATTTGCTTCAGCTTTTATTAAAAGCTTAAGTATTATTCAGTTAACCCGATTGGTTTTCTTGCATACTGCTCGGTCGCCAGCAACCAGCTTTGATTCATCGGCATAGAAATAAATGAGGACTATTTTTATGATTACCGCCAAAGGAATTGCTACGAGGGCGCCTACAATCCCAGCTAGACTGCCGCCGATAAGAACCGATAATGCGACTGTTACTGGCTCCAACCCGACTGCTTTCGCCATTACCAATGGGGCTAAAAGCACATTCTCGACGACCTGCACCAATATTGTAACACCAGCGGCTTTTAAAGCGAGCACTGGGTTTATCAATACTGCGACAATAGCGACGATAATGGTTGTCAACACAGGCCCGAAGGTTGGCACTATTTCCAAGAGCCCGGCCACCACGGCAAAGACAGCCGGATATGGCATTCCTACGAGGTAGAGGCCAATTCCAGTTATCAAGCCGACAGTAAGCATTAGAAAAATTTCGCCTTTGAGAAAGCTGCGAAAAGCTTGTCCGGCACAAGTTAATAAGTCATCAATGCTTTCCTGGTGTTGTCGCGGCGTAATGGCGAGAATCATTCGTCTGTATCCATTTGCGTTTAGTAGCATGAAAAAGGTAAGTAATGGAATAAAAATCAAGGCAAAGAAACCGCCGAACAAAGCCGAAACAACCGGCAGAGTCAGGCTTGTCAATTTAATTGCTGCTGTTTGGAGTTCGGTGAGCCCTTTGTCGACCAATCTCCGCCATTGTCCAGGAAGCGCAAAGTATCGCTCTTGAAGATTGTTTAAGATGTCGCGTGCTCTGGAGAGATAATGAGGTATAGAGTCAATAAATTGCTGAAACTGGTCGCTCACAACGGGGGCTAGCAGACCTGTAAGCACGATGATAATAATGACGATTAGTAGATAGACGGTGAGGATTGCGAAGATTTTTGGGAGTTTTTTTTCCAGCAGACCAACGAATGGGGCGACGACAAAGGCAAGCAAAGCAGCAAGAACAAAAATGACGAGAACATTCCAAAAAAAATAGAGCAGGGCAATGCTTGTTGCAATCAAAATTAGCGGTGTCCAGGATCTTGCGTATTCGGTTTGTAATTTTAGCATTCGGGCATCATCCTTCTTTTTGTTTAGTTCGCTCTACGTATACGGAAGCTACTTCTGCTCCTAAGATCCCTATTAAAGATGTATAGTATATCCACAAAACTAGAATAACAACACCTCCAAGTGTGCCGTAAACAGCATTGAAGTTGGCAATGTTTGTGACGTACCACTGGAAACCGTGCTTGGCAATCTCAAACAAGATACCAGCTGTTAATCCCCCTAATATTGGCCCGCGAAGGCCAACATCTGCCAATGGAAGGTATTTATAAATTAAAGTAAATGCTATAACCGAAATGACAAAAGGAACAAGTATTCCAAGAAACACATTCCATACAAGTTGAAAATCCGCAAGCTCTTTCCCTAGTACCTTAATGCCAAATCCTCGGATGATGTCTGCTAATGAGGACATGCCCACAGAAAGTATAAAAAGAATACCTATTATGATTACCATAGCCAAAGCAGTAGCCCTTGCGCGAAGAAACCCGATGCGCTCTGCACTGCCCAATGCTATGTTAATCGCATGTTGCAGGATGACAAACACCTGACTTCCTGTCCACAGTAAGGCTAAAACTCCTATGCCACCAAGAATGCTTGATTGTTTGCTAAGAAGAACTAGATTTCGCTCTAGTTCCTCGCGGCCGACGGGTATGAAATTCCTTACAAAAGTTATAACCTGGTGCCTTGTTGATTCCGAACCTAAGATATGACCTAAAACTGCAATTCCTAGTAGGAGCAGCGGTATAATCGAGATTAGCCCATAAAAGGCAATCGCTGCCGCGAATAATGATCCCCTATCTTTGCTGAACTTGCCCATGACCTCTTTGGCGAAGCCATGTGTCTGCTTAAGCAGTTTGACCATTCTGCTTTCCATTCCAGTTGCCATTGCCAATTCTACCCTTTTGGCAATATTCCTTTAGGCTATATTACTGGCCATGGGGTTGATTTACCTTCTTACAGCTATCTTCCTGGTTGTTTCCTAACTGTTACAGTGTATGCCGCTGCTTCCTCGCCTTTCTCATTTAGCACACTGGCTGTAATTGTATAGACTAGCGGATGTTCTGGAAGTCGGTAAAAACTTGATAGTTGCCCATAATCCCAGCCTTTGTCGAAAGGTATATTTTCCTCGGCGCCTTCCCATGGCACAGTAATTGGCAATGGAGAGGTTCTAAAGCGGCCATCAGCGTCTGCAACCACGTCTTCTACGGCAGTAATACCTTGAAGAGGGAGACTGCCTAAGAGGTTTTGGTAGTAGCCGACTGTAACCCTAACTATCGCTCCGGGTTGGGCAAACCCCTCGACCACTAATGGACTTCTGACTTGCTGCCCTTGGCTAGGATAAGTTATCCTCGGGAGGTAGCCTCCAGAGGTAACAATGCTAATCGGGCGCCTCGAAGTTACGCTATATGAGCGGCCTTGCGGGTCGATGAATCTAACGGTGACTTTGGCTCCTTGGAGTACATCCCCTTGTTTGACATTATATTCGCCGGCATATACGCCCGGAGAAGTCTCGGTCATGGGTACGTTTTCTGCAAGCCCAGGAATCGTATAAGTCGCAGTACCTCCTGGGTATGCTAGGAAAGTAATCACAAGTGTGTCGCCTTCTTTAAGTGGTCCTGTTGTATTAAGACTTAGTGCTGCCTCGCTGTTTGGATTTGGTGGTTCAGGTTGGGAGACAACTCGAATTGCTAGCGCTTCATTGCTACCTGGGATGATGCTCGCAATGATCAAATCTCCCAAGCGAAGGTCTGAAAGTTCGCCTGTGATGTCTTCAGGTAGCAGAATTTGTGTATCTTCAGAAATGGCGAGCGTTCTGCCGGTATCGAGCATTATACTAGACGTGCCGATTGATTGTACTCTTCCACGAATTTCTTGATATTTTGCCCGAATGCTTCTAACAACTTTTCTTTCATCAAGGGTAAGTACAACTTGATCGCCTGGTCTAATCTCCCCAAGCGTTACCTCTATGCCCCGCTGGCCGAGTGCTCCACGCACAATGACGGCATTGCGGGCAACCGTGAATGTTACATTGCGCCCTTGAGTTCTTATAGTTATTCTAGGGTTGCCTGGAGATGGTATAACTCGAATGGCGGTTCCTCGCACGGTTTGCATCCCAGGTTGAGGTTTGGCAGACGGAGGTTGAGCTACTCCAGGTGGGGGATATAATATTCGAGGTGGTGCATATCTCCCCGGGAAAACAGGCTCGAGCCTAATCCTTTGTTGAACGGGGTCCCATATCACTGCAGTTTGGAACATATCTGTGAAAAATAATATTGGGGCAAAAGCATAGCCACCGAACAAAATCGGTGGTCTGGCAAATAGCACCTTCTTGCCCAGTACCAAACCATCCCGCCGTCCAATTCGGAGAGTGCTCTTTCCCTTATCGGATGTCACGGTTAGAATTTTATTATAAGAATCCCATGCTATGTCTCCCCCTAGAATGTCAACAAGCGGTCGGATTGGCACAAGCGTTTCTCCCGAGACTATCACCGGTGCTATTTGGGTATTGCTCACAAGCTGGTCTCCTAAATATACCTGAACACTTTGCACAGCGCTGGGAGACAGTATAGCTAATGTAGTAAATAAAACAATTTGCAGCAAGATTCTTTTTGCCACCATTGCAACTACCTCCTTATGTCAATCCCTTATTGACTGCATAGACCTTTGATTTCCGCTTCTTTTGAGCTCAGATTAATTCTTTCTTCGGCACCTGGATGGAAGTCGGTGTCGCGCATCCAATTCATCGAAAATGCGCTGTTCTACTTCTAATGGGTCGCCAATACCATTGACTGGCACCAGTATTCCCTCAATTTGATAAAAATTTAGTACCGGTTGAATCTCCGTGCGAAAAACCTCAATGCGTCGTCGAATAAGCTCTGGCGTGTCATCCTTACGACCACGCTCAATAAGCCGCCTTGTTATCTCTTCATCGCTGACAACCAAGTAGATAACGGCATCCAAATGTTCTTTTCTCTTCTGTAAGAGAACGTCGAGATCTAGTACCTGCTCGAGAGTCCTTGGAAACCCATCGAGGATATACCCATTCTTGACGTGTTCGATTTCTCGTTCCAAGATGTAGTGGACTATGTCTAGTGGCACTAGGAGACCGGCTTCCAAATAGCGTCGAATCCTATCTGCAAACGGTGAATCTCCCTGGGCTTCAATCCGGAGAAGCTTTCCCATATAGATATGAGTCAGACCACAATTTTTGCTAATTAGCTCGGCTTGCGTGGTTTTGCCTGAGCCTGGCGGGCCAATTATTGAAAGTTTCATCTTGCCACCAGCACCGAGCATGGCGCATTCTGGATGATGTGCTTGCTCACGCTGCCGAGCAAAAACTCCCGAAAACCTCCCTTCCCACGATGGCCCATAACAATCAGGTCGAAATTTCCTTCGCGGGCTACCTGGACAATGGTATCTGTAGGAATCCCTTGCCTAATTTCAGTTTTTATCGGAATGGCAACCTCGTCAAAAATATTTTTCACAGTATTAAGGGCTGCACGACCTTCGCGTTCCTCTTGAATCTCAAGATAGCTTGTATCCCGCCCAATAGTTAGAAGCGGCATAACGTATAAAACCAAGATATCATGCCTTGTGCCGTGCGTAAGCTTAATAAATTGTCTTGCTGCTTCATAAGAAAACTCGGAGCCATCTGTGCATACTAGAACCCGCATTGTTATTTCCTCTGGTTATAAAGTGCAACATCTATTTTTGTTTATGGCCAGTTAGGACCTGAAATAAAACAAGCAACTTTTTGGGTGGTTGATGTCCATTCGCTCTCCGCCTGTAGTTATCGTTGTTGGTGGGTTTTCGAAGGGCGTGGAGTTGGGTACCAAAAAAATGGCATTCATGGTTGCGGAATCCGGGGGATTAAGTAAAAACATGCGCTTGACTGAAAGGATTAAGAACATAGTTGAGTTGAATCTGCAAGACTACTACATTCCTTTGGTTGTCCGAGCCAATGATAGCGTCCGCATGTTTCCTATGTACTACGCTCGAATCATTGGCGGGGATACAATTGCTTTCCCTGTCACGAATGCGACGGGCATAGAAAGGGCTCTCAAAGGATGGAGCAAGGCTTATGCTATGGTAAGTGACCGTGCGAGTGGATATGAGGCATACGTGCTTGAAGGCAGGGCACGGTATGAATCAAACGAGACTGATTATCAGCTCGTTGCAGAGATGAGGAATGTCGTTCCAGGTTTCCCGATTCACGGCGCAGTTGTATTTCGGGTAGAGGAGTGTCATCTAGCACCGCCACCTTAAAAATATCTAAATAGCAGGGATTGTCAGATGCGAACATTCTTAATCGCAGTTTGTTTTTCAAGTGCAATTTTTGCGATGAGTGGGTCTTTGGAAGCAACTAGTCCGCAGATTGAATGGTCTGAGCCGTCGTTTGTACTAAATGGTGCTATGAGCTCTGCAGTCGCTTTTTTTGGAATAATATCGGGCAGCAGCTTATATGACACAGCTGGAAGTTTAGGAGCAACATTTCAAAAAAAGATGGCAAAGGAAGGCAGTTACTATTTCTTTGCAGACATCTTTACCTGGATTGAGAATAAAGGTACAGAGTTCATGCCGCGCCGTGTAATCTATACTATTGAGCCAGGGTATACTACTCTAAGAGGTAATGCGAGGTGGCGCGCTTTCATAAAGCATCAATCTTTTCACGATGTTGATAGCTTTGACAATCTAAATGAAGCATACGAGCTCTATGGGCTAAGTTTTCAACAGCTTTCGGAGCCGATGTGGTACATATCGGTGGGGAAATATTTGAACCGCAGAATAGTTGATTACCGATGGGACCTAGCAACATCAGTAACTCGTGAAATTGGTTCGCTGAAAAAGAATAGGATATATGGGCATGTTTGGTTACATTATGTAAGTGAACATCAGGGAAATATACTGCATCGTAATGACTTTACCGACTATGCTCTCGAAACTAGTGTTGATTTTCAAAATGGTTTGGTAGGTTTTCTAAGATATGAGCTACTGCATGATATTGAAAGATTTGCTGGGACTGCCGACAACCATTTGATATTAGGCGCGAGATTTAAAAAGTGAAAAATTGAAAATTACTTTTCTAAGGAGGGAGAAAAATGACAGAGCGAGATTTGGAACAACAGGAACGAGCTGCCGAACTTGAGGGCCGTTGTATCATTGATATGGATACAGCCAGGGAACAAGCTACCTGGTATTCCGTTGTTAATACAATTGCATTATGTTTAGGTTCGGGCATGGGAATTCCGCTGAATGAGTCCGATGTCCAAAGTATCTTTGATATGATAAGGGTGACGCCTGACAACCTACCGCTAAAAAATCCCCAGCTGTTAAAGGCATTCTGGAAAAGTGGCGACCCCCATCTAATGAGGGACTTCAGTGAGAGAGACCTGGGGACTTGGAGGTGGGATCCAGACAGCTTCGACCGCACCCTTGTACCTCAAGCGCAAGGATGGCCAGTCATTGCAGAGTGTGAGTGTGCAAAGTGGTTTGCTGTGCCGCAAGAAGCCGAGGTTCTGCCAGCTGATTTTCGCAATGAATGGAGGATCAACGGGCTTCTTTTGGCGACTATAGCGCGGCTTCAGTGTGATTTTGCCTTCGAAAACCTCAGAAATAATCGTGGGTTGTTCGCGACGCAAGCACAGCCAGGGAGTGTTCAGATTACCGATGCAAACGCAAACCTTGAAGATCAGGCATGCATGCTTTGGGCCTGCAGTGATGTGGCGATGCTGGCTACAGGTGAGGGAGCAAATGCTATCTACAAGTCGCCGGATATGAACCGAAAGTTCATTAACTTGGCAAACGAACTATTCGAGGCTATTGATGCTAATAAAGATAGCTTATTGGAAAACTCTTCAAACCCGATTCTAGGCCAGTCGGTAGCCATAGAAGCTTTGATATGGTTTGCATGCACTAGTGATGCGCAGGATCTTCGGGCAAGAGCACTCTGGATGCTTAGAGAGTTCGCCGACAACCTTGTTCGGGCACAAGAAAAGTCCGAAATGGTTGGAAATACGCTCATAGATGCTTGTTCAGCACTTCGCGCTTTGATAGAGGCATTCAGAGTAACGAGGGTTAAAACATATGCCCAAACCGCCGCTAAGATTTTCGACTACGTTGAGAGCCAATGGTGGCAGGCGCCAGCCGAAACTTATGCGCCTTCGCCATTTGCTAGCGAATATACATTCAATGCCGATGACGTTGGCCAGGTTCTTGGGGCTCTTAATGAAACAAGATTGTTCCTTCGCGCACGAGCAAACAGCCGCCTTGCAGAGCTCAGGCTGAGGGAATTTTTCTGCAATGTTGTAAACCTGTCTGGTTTCCAAATGAGCATGCCGAGCACTAACTTTATGCCTCAATGGCTTAGAGATCGCGAGCCTTCAGAGCACTTCCGAAGTGGGAATATACCGCTTCCATCCCAAGCGAATGGAGAGCATGGAATAGCGCCGGTTATGGCAGGCGAGATTGGTTACGATGTTCAATCTGACACCTGGTCGCGTCGAACGATTTTCGACACTCCAGCGGCAATGCATACGTGCTGCGAGATGATTTGGATTAACTGCAATGTAGTGAATGGATTTCCAGAGATTCGATTGGAGGAAGCACCTTTGGCGGTCCGCCAGGCCGCTGGGGTCGAGGCAACATAAAGGCGGCTATAAGGTGAATGGTACTTTCCATGCCTGGAGAGAAAAACTGGCGCACTATAAATGAAGTTAGGGCTGAGGCGATTGTATGTTGCCGATGTGACTTGTGCTACACCCGGACGAACGTCGTGTTTGGTGAAGGCCCATCGCCGAGCGGAATGATGATAGTGGGGGAGGGCCCTGGGCGTGATGAAGATGAACAAGGGAAACCCTTCGTTGGTGCAGCGGGTCGGGAGCTCAATAAGGTGCTTTCCTTGGCTGGCCTAGACCGAGGGCAGATTTGGGTCACAAATATTGTTCGATGCCGCCCAGCAATGCGTGTAGACGATGTCCTTCGAAATCGGCCTCCACGTGTGGAGGAGATCAAAGCTTGCGATCTTTGGATGAGCGCCGAGGTTCAATTTGTTTCCCCTAAGGTGATTGTATGCCTTGGCGCTGTTCCAGCCCAGGCGCTCATAGGAAGGAATTTTAAAATGGAAGATGGCAGGGGGCGTTGGTACCAAAGTAAATTTTCAATTCCAACCACTGCTACCTACCATCCAGCTTATGTCCTCCGCCTAAGGGGAGAGGACCGCGAGAGAATTGAGAGCTTGATGATAGCGGATTTTAAAATGGCAAGCTCAAAATTTGTTGGCTAGGAAGACTAGATAGGGGTGTCCGATGGAAAATACAAGGGTGATTGGAGCGGAGCATATGGAAACGGGTTTTAGGCAAAAATCCATGGCGATCGTGATTATTGTAATTTTCTTGCTGGGAATGGCAGTGGGTGCGCTGGTTTGGCAGGCAAGCACATCTAGCCAGAACAACAGAGTAGCGGATGGGGCTTCTGCTCCAGCAACGTCCCAGCAAGATTTAAGTGCACTGGGCCCAGATGAGAGAAATGTCATCAGAGTGGCGCGAACAGTTGGGCCATCGGTGGTGAGCGTCCTCAATATGCAATCACCGAGAATTGGGGCTCCGCTTGTGCGAGCTGGGCTAGGGTCCGGGTTGATAGTTCGGGAAGACGGCCTGATACTTACAAATGCACATGTAATTGAGAACGCTGATAGGGTAGACGTCTCTCTTGGTGTTGGTGCGCCTGTGACCGCCAAAGTGCTTGGTGCTGACCCAAGGATTGATATTGCTTTGTTGAAGATTCCACGTAAAGAACTTCAAGTTGCAAAGCTAGGTGATTCCGACAAACTTCTTGTGGGACAACAAGCAATTGCTATTGGAAATCCGTTGGGATTTGAGAGAACGGTGACTGTTGGTGTGATAAGCGCGCTTAATAGGGTAATTCCTGGGGGTGGTGCTCCACTTAGAGATCTAATCCAGACAGATGCATCCATCAATCCTGGCAACAGTGGAGGCCCCCTTTTAAATAGTAGCGGCGAAGTTGTGGGCATAAACACAGCCCTTGTAAGCGGCGAAGGCGGAGGAGGTCTGGGCTTCGCAATTCCAATAAACGTGGCGCAAAGAGCAATAAGCGATGTTCAAAAGTATGGGAGAATAATCGTGCCTTGGATTGGAATAAGCTATGGGGAAATTACACCGGAGATAGCTCGAGCATTAGGCCTTCCTGTCTCAGAGGGTGTTATTGTGGCGGCCGTTGTTAAAGGAGGGCCTGCTGACAAAGCAGGTATAAAGCCAGATGACATTATAGTGCAGATAGGCGACCGGAAGGTAACGGGGTCTGCGGTTATCGAGAACTTTATCCGAAATGCGCGCGTCGGCCAAAAGGTAGAGCTTATGATAGTTCGGGACAGTGGGCGCAAGCAAGTGACTGTGGAGCTTGCTGAAATGCCTCGTGAGCTTGCAGTAAGGTAGTTGGTAAGCGCTTTTTTCTTAAATAGACCTCTCGTGAAATAGCATTTTCACGAGAGGTCTATTTAAACGGCTTGTCAAGCGTATCTTTGGATCAGTGGGGTTGCGAGAAGAAGTATCGTTAGGATGATTAGTCCTATAGTAGTGACAAGTGCGATGATGTTAAACGCCCGTGAGTTGGTGTATTCCCCCATAAAGAATTGGTCGTTTGTAATCTTAAGGACGAATATGAGTATTATTGGCAGAAGGATGCCATTTAAAACCTGAGGATAGAACATAAAATGTAGCAGCGGTAGCCCGGGAATCAAAACGATTAGGCTTGGAACGAGCAGAAAGAAAAGGAAAAGGCCAAAGAATATCGGAGCTTCGCGTGGCGTCTTGTCGAGGCCTGCTTCCCAGCCAAAAGTTTCTGCCGTAGCATATGAGCTTGTGAGCGGAAGAATTACCGCACCTAATAGCGAGGCATTCAGAAGTCCTATGCCGAATAAAATGGAAGCAAAGCGCCCGGCGAGTGGTTGGAGCGCAAGTGCGACATCGGCAGCATCTTCAATTTGGAAGCCTTGCATTACCAATGGGTAGATCTTTGCCGCACATGCAACAATTATGAAAAACGCTATGAAGTCTGTAAAGAATGCCCCGACGTAAACATCGGCTCTTGCATAAGGAAGATCTTTGGCACGTAGACGCTTGTCTACAACGTAAGATTGAATAAAAAACTGGCCCCAAGGTGTAATTGTAGTTCCAACTACACCAACAAACATTATTAGATAAGGTAAATTCCACTGTATATCTGGCTTTACTATGCTCACGAGAGCCTCGTTCCAGTTAGGATGGGCAAGAAATCCTGATGCAACGTATGAAAGATAAAGCATGCTAATGATTAGAAAGACCCTTTGCACACGCCGATAGTCATAGCGCGCAACAAGCAGGAACACGCCAATTACCGAAAGCGGGATGCTGATATATTTGCTTATGCCGAAAATTTCGAGACTGCTAGCAATGCCTGAAAATTCAGCAGTGGTAGTTCCTATATTAGCGAGAAGCATAATAAATATGGCAAAGGCAGCCCAGCGCGCCCCGAATTTTTCGCGTATTAGACCGCCAAAGCCTTTTCCAGTCACCATGCCCATGCGGGCGCCCATTTCCTGAGTAACACCTAGGCTGAAGGTTATAAGGATAAGGACCCAAATTAGGCTGTAGCCAAAATTTGCCCCGGCCAGGCTGTAGGTTGTAATGCCGCCCGCATCGTTGTCTGCGTTAGCAGCAATGATGCCTGGGCCAATAGCCGCTAATATCGGAGCCAATCTATGCCTGCTCAGTTTGTTTCGCATCAGGCGTCTCCGTAAGTTAGGTTTCTACTTCTTCATGTTGTAGCCGTTGTTCGGGAGCAGTCTGCCTGCGGCCCGGCCGGCCATGCCATGCGTGTGCCGGTATATGCTCCAGCATATCGTCGACCGTTATAATGCCTTTTAGCTCGTTATCATAATCTACAACCGGTAGCGCAAGGAGGTTGTACTTTTGGAAAAGCTCTGCTGCTTCCCTAAGACTTGCTTCGGGATGAACGTGGATTACCCTTGTAATCATAAATTCACCGATTGGTGTGTCTGGTTCGGCTACTATAAGATCTCTAAGCGAGATTACTCCCACAAGCTTATTTTCTTCGTTGACCACATAAAGATAGTAGATGGTTTCTGCATCAGGCTTAAGTTCTCGCAGGTAGTCAATTGTCTGCTGGGCTGTCATTGAGCTTGAAATAGCGACATAGTCAGTTGTCATCAGTCCGCCAGCTGTTTCATCTCCATAGCTGAGCAGCTCCCGAACATCTTCTGCTTCTGTTGGCTCCATCTCGCGGAGAAGTTCCTCAGAGCGGTCCTCAGGCAGGTCGCCTAGGATGTCGGCGGCTTCATCTGGGTCCATCTCCTCAAGAATGTCGGAAGCCCGTTCAGGGTCGATATCCTCAATAATTTCTGCCTGGATTTCGGGGCTCGCTTCAGGAAGAACGTCAGCTGCTGTCTCGACGTCGAGACTCTCAATAATGTCGGCGCGCTGAGCAGGGTTCATCTGCTCAATAATGTCGGCGATGTCTGATGGATGTAGTTTGGAAAGCTTCTCAAGCGGTATTTTGAGTTTGATGGGTCCAGTAGCTCGCTCGAGGGTTTCAACATCATCCCAAGCAATGATTTTCTCGGGTACTTGGCGCTTGAACAATGCATAGAACAGGTTCGCTAGCCATTCGATGCCAAGCTCGCGGAGAAGCCCGCGAGTGGATGCATCTACTCCTAGTAAGCGTACTTGGCCTGGAGTTTCAATAAAACGCACGTCGTTCACGCGTACTACTTTATAGTCGTGAACGTCAACAATTTGGCGGTCGAGAACTTCTTTCCTGAGCCAGATGTCGCCTTCACGGGGAGTATATTCAGTGATTCTATCCTTGCGCACCACCAGGCTGATGCGGTCTACCTCTTCACGAACAAGTCGCCAGGGGATGATTTTTTCCTCACCGTTTCCGACGACTAAAGCTGAGACTATTGGCAATGGTTCGGCAGGCGTTACTATAACGTCACGGGCCTTCCCAATCGGTTCACCAACGCTGTCGAATACTGTCCGACCAAGCACCTGGGTAAGGAACTGCATGGTACCCTCCTTATTCGTTATGATGCCGGCCGAACGCGAGAGAGGAGAAAAAAGAAATGAGGGATGGGAAATCTAAAAGTCTAGGCTATCCCCCTCCTTTTGCCGCGCGCCCGGCGGCAGTATATATTACTATTGGCAGGGTCGGCTTCCACCAACCATCACCTCAAAAAAGCATTTATTGCCAATTTAAACCATAGAGAGTATACCCACATTAATGCTTGTTGTCAAGCACTACAAAAGTGCGAATTGTCTATAACCTTGACTTTTCGAGATTGGGGGTTTACAATGGGGTTGAAAAATAAAAGGCACAGGGATAACACCCTGCGCCTTGATGTCGCTGGTGCCGAAGGCGAGAGTTGAACTCGCACGCCCTTGCGGGCACATGGTCCTGAACCATGCGCGTCTGCCATTCCGCCACTTCGGCAGGCAAGTTAAGTATAACAGTTTGTGGCATCTTTGTCAATTATTTTCACCTATTTTGGAGAATGGCTCTCTGTGATTCTTACTGTTACACCAAACACTGCAGTTGATAAGACATATACAGTTGAGAATTTCTCAATCGACCGTGTTCACCGACCCAGCGAATGGCGAATCGTAGCCGGCGGTAAGGGCATAAATGTAGCACGGGTCTACAAAGAGCTTGGTGGCGAGGCGATTGCAACTGGCTTTGTTGGCGGCCACAATGGGGAATTCATCCTAGAAGCTTTGCGGGCTGAGGGGTTGAAGGCAGATTTTGTGCGCACTAGGGGGGAGTCGCGCGTTTGCATAGCAATTCTCGACCCTGTCAATCGTACACAAACCGAATTGAATGAGATAGGCCCAAGTATAACCGCCGACGAGGTTGAGAGGCTTAAGCTTAAGTTTGAAAGCCTCGTTCCCGGAATGGAGTTCGCTGTGCTTTCCGGCAGCACTCCTCCGGGCGTGCCGGATTCAATTTATAGGGATATGATTGAGATTGCTCGCCAATACGATGTGCGCTGTGTTCTCGATGGCAATGGTGCTCCGCTTGCAGAAGGGTTCAAGGCACTTCCATTCATGGCGAAACCTAATATCCATGAGTTGTCCGCAATTGTAGGGCGCCAACTTGGTACAATTGAAGAAGCAGCAGATGCCGCATGCGAATTCGTTAGGCGGGGTATCGAAATGATGATTGTGACTTTCGGACGTGATGGAGCGCTAATCGCCACAGATAATATCGTTTGGCGTGCAAAATCACCAGAAATTAATTTTGTCAGCGCAGTTGGATCCGGCGATGCTTTAGCAGCGGCAGTAGTCTACGCTCTTAGCCAGGGTGCGACGCCGGAAGAGGCTTTGCGGCTGGGAACTGCAGCTGGTGCGGCGAATGCGATGACTTACGGGGCGGGCTTTTGCTCTCGTGAAGATATCTATAGGCTTGCGGAGGAAGTGGAGCTGGAGCGTATTTAACAGGTGGTGTTGGAAATGGGATCCGTACAGTTTCCCGAAATTTTTGTAATTATGCTCCTTGCGTTATTGTTTTTCGGTCCAAAAAAACTTCCGGAAATCGGGCGAACGATGGGAAAAGCAATTCGGGAGCTGAAAAAGGCGGCTAGAGAATTCACATCGTCGGTTGAGGAAATTACCGCAGATGATGAAGATTAACAATCTATAAAGAGAAGGGAAGTGACTTAATTATGCCACACGGTCAGGAACTGATAATTATCCTCGTGATAATCCTACTCTTGTTCGGTGCAAAAAAGCTGCCTGAGCTAGGCAGGTCACTGGGCCAAGGTATCAAAGAGTTCAAGAAATCGTCGAAGGGTCTGCTTGACGAAGACGAAGAAGAAGAGAAGGAAAAGAAGACAACCGAATCGGCTTAGGTCAAATTGTATCGGTTGACAACCATCACCATTAATGGTATAGTTTTACTGTTTTGACGGGCAGTACCTGAAATGAGGTGGATTTGATTGGGTGCTTTTTCGCTATTTTTAACCGTCGTGCAGTTTGTGAGCGCTCTCATACTCATTGTATTGGTCATGCTACAAACAACTAAGAGCGAGGGCCTGACCGGTACGATTGGTGGCAAGGCTTCAGCAACTTTCAAGGGGAAGCCTGGGCTTGATGAAAAGCTTTCACAGCTCACAAAGTGGTCAGCAGTGGGTTTTGCTGTTACGAGCGCACTCCTTTATTGGATTAGCATAAAAGCTGGAGCGTAGACATCCTCTTGACCCCTTTCTTGAGGGACTGGCAGGGTTAAGCTTGCCAGTCCCTTTTGCTTAGGCTCGCCTACAATTGACAGCCATTTACATGTAGTATACAATTGTCTAGTACAACGTCACCCCTTATCGAAAGGTTGATCTATTTGAAACACGTTTGCATTAAGAAAAATACCCGAACAAATGATCGACCAGATCCAGCTTCCGTCCGAGGTAAATGCCCTGAGTGCGGCGAAGATCTAGTTTCTAGATGTTATTACTTAAAAGGCCGAGGATATTTAATTGTTTGGGAATGCTGGGGGTCTCTCCGCAACAAGCCCACATGTGCTTACAGGCGCGTCTTGTGAGTTGTCAAACATATGGGCAATTTGTTGTGAAAATTAGGCTTTTGTACCCTAAAATCTTGATTGTATTTTTAAAATAAGTGGCAATGGGAAAATCAGCAGGACATTTTTGAAAACAAACTGCTGATTTTCGAGCTATGGTGGAACCCAAGGTCGATTGTTGGCGTATTTAAAAGTAAAGGTTTACTTTGCTGTCGCTTTATAGCAAATTGTTTGCCGCCAACTTTCATGGGAGCCTTGCAATTCCTTTGAATAAACGTTATAATATTAATGGCGCAAACTGTCAAATTATTCCAAACCACGCTGTGATGGGCGCATTAAGCACGAATTTTTGTCCATCATGGCTGTCTAAAGGATGAACTTATCATGAGCATGACCAGGGATGCATACGCAAAGGAGGTTCTGCGAATCGCAGAAGCCGCTCTTTATCACAATGAGCACCCCGTTTGCCCGCATGACGGCTGCTCGGAAATACTCGAAGTAATCTGGACGTTTGCAAACAGGACTCGTGCAATTGTGTGCCCAGTTCATGGTCCGATATTCAAGGAGCAAGAGCACGAGCCGTTCTCCGATCTAGATTGGGAAGCTGCTGAGGCACGAGTTGCTCAGAGCCGCCTTGAAGAAGGCTGGGACGACGGGGAAGATGAGGAGTTCGAGGACGACCTGGACGAAGGGTACGACGGCTAAGTCTGTCCAGGGTAACGTTCGAGAAGTGATTCTTCAGCCCACTCTATTTTCTGGGTGGGCTGTTTGCTTTCTAAGGTTAAAGAAGCTTTGGCTGTAAAACATATTAGTAGTTAACCACTCTAAAATCCAAGCAGAGAAACATCAAGAGAAATTTCTTTGAAGCGGCTTTGCCAAGTAATTTTCGGTTCGATGCAATGTATCGTTTTGGCAATGGAAATTTCCGAATCAAAGAGTGTCCTATCCGAAAGGTTGTATCTCCCCCCGAATTCCACCTTAAAAGTTCCTATTGGGAAACCAATCTTTGCTGCGAGCTCATGGGGTATTTCGATTGGGTCGAACTTGAATGGTGTTGAGCCCCCGATGGCGTGGTTGGCATATACTGCCGAAATATACGCATTCTTGCCCATTGTTCGTGCCGCAGCCAAGCGGAATCCTAGGTCCGTATAGCTATCTCCGTTGTCATAGAATGACTGGCGGAGCGAGATAGCAGGAGACAAATAAGTGCGGTTGCCAATAATATAGGGTCTAAGCCACACAATTCCACGAATATCAAATCGGGTAGCTTTAATATGGTTCGGCTCTTCGATAAACCGTCCGATGCCAACTTGCCCTATGAAACTAAGCTTTCGTTCTTGTTTGGAAGGTGTTTCGGCATTCAAAAGACGTATCAACATTATTTCGGGTTGAGCGGCATCCTCCGCTTGTTCTTCCATATCAGTGGAATAGGACCTGTAGGTGATTTCGGGCAAGCGAGATATTAACAAATCTGATCTAAGGCCACCATAGTAAGGTTGCCTGTAGGTCAGATTTGCGCTGAACGGCTTTCCAGCAATCCTTTGGAATTCGAACCCGCCTTGGAACATTTGTCTTGTAGAGATTATTATATCCAGAGTTCCAGTGGTATTTGGCCCATATGAAAGGTTGAACTTGCTACCAGCATGGAGGCCATATGTTCTGCTTATGCCTATTTGTGGCAGTTTGAATTGTTGCTTCTTCTTCGCTAGTTTAACATTGTATTTTGGGACTGAGATAATATGGTTGCCGAAAAGGTATATCGAGACGTGGCGGGCAGTTAACTTCTGCCCTGGGATGAAGGAAAGCTCCTGCGCGGCTAAGTAGTAGTGCGGTTTTGGGCGATCGCAAGTTGTGAAAACCGAGTCCAAAATAGTGTATTTTGCTTCTTGTGACTTTAGCTCCTTACCTTTAAAATAGAAGTTGTCCAAGACGGCTGTAGCATCACTAGCTAGTCCCTCGCCAGTAATGAAGTTGTACGAAAAGCTGCCACTTTTGAGGAGGCGATCGCCCTGCCTGAACTCGACGCCTCCTATGGCTTCCAATGCTCCTTTTCCTGCATTGCCGCTGACTTTTTCTGCAATAAGGTCAATGTCGCCGTAGGTGACCTTTACATTGCCTTGTGCAGTAAAATCTTCGGTTTCGAAATCGTAGCTCTCAAAATCAGCTACGATGCGCACCTCATTGGGTTTATTTTCCTCCTCAGCGTGCACTGAATGTACGGTTAGCAGTATGCCGAGGGTTAGTAGAAAGATTTTACGCACTGGTGAGCCTACTTTATGTGAAATCACGGCTTATTTCATGTTCTATTTGTTCGTCCAGCTTGTCAGAAGGAATTTGCCCCATGCTGAGGCGAAAGTCTTCGTCGTCATAAAAGCGTGTTTGAATCACAATAGGCATTGGTACCGCATGACCAAGAATCAATGCTTGCTGCTTGCTGTCGAGGGTTGCAAGCACACCTCTTAATCCTGATGCGTTGCTCACGCCGGTCAGCACCGCATCAATATCTCTCTCATCGTTTAATAGACAAGTTATTCGCGTGCCAACCTGCGATAATACCTCATCGTCAATCCCTGAAGGTCGCTGGTCAACAACTAGTAACGTCACATTGTACTTGCGCATTTCGCGAGCGATTGTTCCAAATATTGTTTGATTTGCCAGCGGCGGGCTGAGAAATTTATGTGCTTCCTCTATAGTAATTATAAGAGGCGTCGGCTTTGACTCATTTCTACCTAGAGCTTCCTCAGTCTTTTTTACGTAGGCATCGTGAATCCGCCTAGTAAGTATGTTGGCGACCAGCATGTACCGAAGGGGCTGGGTATGCTGACCAAATTCGAGCACTACGTGTTTGCCATCATCAAGATAACTCATTATTTGTTTGACAGCGTCTGTGTCTACACTCTGCAAAGAATCGTCAATTAAGAATGATTTACAGCTTTCAGTAAGAACCTTAAGTTTTCTCTGCAGTGCTTCCAAAGAACGCTGGTGTACATTGTTGGTTTGGCAAAACTCAGCCATTTCTTCAGCGCTCATTTTCACTAGTTTGCTAAGCCACAAACCCTCTCCGAATTTATTTATGAGGGCATATGATGTCTCCAAAGCAGTGGGGGCGAGATTAAGCTCATTTTGGAGGAGTATTATGTCATCAACGGTTACCTGGCTGTAAGGAATTTTTACCTCGGAATCAACCGGTGCCTTCCTCCGCCTCGATGAATCGGGGTCTAGGGAAAACACAGCTACCTTGTCCTGGAAATATTGCTTTAAGCCTCGGACTTCGGCCCTGCCGCCGTCGCTTTCAATAGTTCCCTTCCAACCGTATTCGCTATGCATATCGAAGACAAGATTGACGGCCTTGCTGTTCTTGATTATGCCGCAGAGAACGATGCGAGTTAGGAACGTTTTTCCTGTGCCGGATTTGCCGAATATTCCGTTGCTACGTTCGACGAAGCGATCTAGGTTCAGACAGACTGGCGTATCTTCCATATCGAGTGGCGTGCCAATGTGGAAGAACTTTGGGTCTTTGTTCTCGTCGCCGAATACCCGGCTAACATCTGTTTTATTTGCAGTAAAAACTGGGCTAAAGTGTCCAGGAATCGTTTTAACAGGTCGGAGTTCGCCTTCTGAACCCGAGGGAAGCATAAGCATCGGGCGAAGTTGAATTGTTCCATATGTTGCTGTGCCGCTGATAACCTGGTGCATAAGTTCATTATCGCGCCTTGGGGGATTGTCGAGTAAGCCGCGGATTGAAGTCTCGAGCACAACGTCGGTAATCATTGAAAAGAATTCATATTTTTCGCCCTCGACGACCACAAACTTGCCTGCGCGGATATCCTCTACCGATTGGTCTGGATGAAGTTTCATCTTGAGGCCTTCAAGAAGAGAGCCGCTAACCACTAAACCGATTTCTTTTCGACTGGGTGGAGCCACAAATCCCTTGTTTTCGTTTTCAGTGCGGTCATTCATGGAGCAACCCTCCTTATGATTGCCTCCAAGCGTTCATAGTCATCTTTTAGCAGATTGGCAAGTTTTTTCCCAGCGGCAACTTTGAATTCAAAATCGTTCGGCTGATGTGCTCTGGCCGCTTCGCGAATGCATGCCGCAATTACTTCGTCTGATGGAGCGTTGCGAAAACTTGACAACGTCCGAAGGAAGTCCATACTTTGCGTGATCGCCCGAATTTCATCGGTGGTGCAAGGATAGACAAAATAGTGCATCTTGGGCGGTCGAGGCGGCAGGTACCGACGGACGCGTCCATTTTCTGAAAAGCCAATAATTATGGCTCGAAATTCGGTCATTAACAGCCATTCTGCAAGCTCAGGTTGTTCTTCCTTTAGCTTTTCTTCGTCCTTCCAGTAGGCCCTGGGCCGTCGATTTGAGTCAACATTCATTGTGGCTGAGTAGTAGACGATGCCGAAGATGGCAGGTGGAATCTGTAATTCCTCCTCCCCTTCGACGAGCGATTTATATGATTGGCTGAAGGTTCCCTCCAAGCGCTTCCAAGGTTCCTCGAAGGGATCTTTTTCTTCTAGTGAGCTAGTTATTGTTGGCAGAGATTCCTGACTTGTTTGTTGCAAGTCGAAAGGAACCTTCACGAAGCTGCCAAATGCCGGCGGAGCATGGAGCTCGCGGCTTTCTGCAAGAAACTCCGTGGTTGTCGCTTCAATTATCTCGCCAATGCACTCCTCGGATGTCATCTTTTGCTCCTACTCTAGCTTTTAAGGCTTTTTGATGCTATCTAAAAGAAAACAAAATTAGAATCCCTTCGATATCCTTTTCAAACTGTGGCTTACACGTACGCCATGCTTTACGAAAAAGTGCTTTATCAATTCGAAGAATTCAGCTTTATCTTTTGCGGTAACGACTGCTCGCTCGTGAGCCTGTGATAGGGCAACAGGATAGCCACGGCCTTTCTCTGCTTGGTCATAGCACACAGCATGAACCATATTAAGAAGCTCGTCGTCCTCCGCAACCCACTTTGGGATTTCAAGCCTAGCTACCTCTTGCCCAAGGTTCAAGTAGCAAGCTTGAACTTCATGTTCTCCGTATTGTCCCAGTATTTTTGATCTGCTAGTGAAGAGAGCAGATCGGCAACCGGGCTCCAAACGCCTCTCAAATATTACTCCATCGCTAAGTTGGTTTACCGCATCACAAGGGCGAGGTGGCTCTCGCCCACATTTGTCGCAGTCGACTTGTTCGTCTGGGCAGAGCATTATCCTAAGGGAGTTGACGAAATCTTTGCTTCCCGGGTCGCTAATATAGCCTACAATTGGTATGCGTTTTTCTCTTGCAGTTTCGAATACCCTAAGGTATTGAGCTAGCACCCTATTTTTGTAGTCTGTTGGCTCGCTTTCAAGAGTCCATCGTATTAGGCTCCCGTCCCAAAGGGCCACTGCCGGGATGTCCTTTGACGCAACCTCTCGAATTGTTTGCTCGAGGTGCTCGCTTTCGGCGAGGGTTCGGCGGATGCCGAGAAATTTATCAGCAATTTGCACGCGACGGCCAGCATAGTCTTCGTATAATTTATCTTCTGTATAGCACAACTCGGGTTTTGTTTCGGCATATGGCCGCTCGCTGGTTCCGTAGTAGATAACGACAGCCGCCGTGTTAATTAGATAACACAATGCAATTTCGTGCTTGCCAGGGGCGATCTGTGAGCCGTCAACTGCAATTACAGCATGGGGATGTGGACACTCGGGACACTGGTGAGCCGCGTCTAGGGGCTCAAGGAAGTCAGCAATCAGCCAGGAGGTCCTGGCTTTTTCGATTCGACTGTGGGCGCGGTTGACATCTGAACATATATCGTTAATAACTCTATTCGCCACCGAGAATTGATCGCCTAGCCCTCTAAGTACATCTGCTTTTTCATGGGCAAACTCTTTCACGGCGGGTGCGATTTTCTCTAGTTCAAGCATATTGGCAACCGGTCTAGCAGAAAAAGTAAGGCGAACGTGTGTTTTGCCAATAATAACAAGGGCAGTGCTCTTTGTCAACGAAAGGTTACTATCTAAGCGCCCCAATATTGTCGTTGAAGTTGTATTGTGATATAATTTAAAAAATCATCCTCCCCACAGGGCGAGTGGCGGAATGGCAGACGCAGCGGACTTAAAATCCGCCGGGGAAACCCATGTGGGTTCGACTCCCACCTCGCCCACCACCCCGATTAGTAATTTTGATTTTCGCAAATAACAAAGTAAATCATAGTTGAGGTTCTTTGTGAGTTTCATAGAGACCTCAATTTGCGTTCGAAATAATTTCAAAAAGAGTTTTAAATGCGGCTGATAGTTTTGCCTTTGGTTTTCTTGATAAGTTTTATTGCATCCGATGTGTGCGCCCAGGCGCTTTACGTTACATGGCCTCCGCAGATAGAGGTGGTAGAAGGAGAAGCATTCTCGCTCGAGTGGTCTGCCGGTGGAGCGGAGACCGTCGTCGTTGCAATCAGTGGCACTCGTACACCGCTTGGCGGTCAGTCGCGTGGGGAATTTTCCTACTTAATTGGAAAGGTACCGGCAGCTCAGTGTGCACTCCACTTCACGGTGCCTTGGATTGATTCACTTGTCTTTTTGGTTAAAATCAAGGCTTATAATAACGCTGGTAAGCTTTTGGGTAAGGAGGAGAGGTCATATCGGTTTCGCCCCGCGGTTCTTGCAAACCGAAGGGCCGATGGTATCTATCTTGATTTGCATTTGCGAATTAACCAGCGACTATATGTGCAGAAGGATGGAAAGCTTACTCATGCTTATCTAACTACATCCTCGGCGGCCTATAATTGGGTTTATTCGCCCAAAAGTCCACGAAGAATCCATGATCATGCTGGCGTTTTCAGCATTCTTTCTAAAACGAGGTACCACTGGTCATCGCAGTTTAATGTTGCCATGCTTCGGGCAATGCGGTATCACGAGGGGCACTTTATCCATGCCACACCTAGAACTCAATATTACCTCCTAGGACGTCCCGCTTCTCATGGGTGCAATCGACTAACGCTCCAAGATGCAAAGCAACTCTATGAAATGACGCCTCTAGGTACGCGCGTTGAGATTATTGGCCCGAAAGGTTAATAGAAGTTAGCTGTTTTTACAATTGGCCTCATGGGTATTCTTTTTACGAATTTCCACATCTGCAAAAGGGTTTTACACATAGGAGGGAACAACATGTCGGCAGTGCTAGCAGAATTCAGTGTTACGCCAATGGTTGAAGGCGAGATGAGGCCTTTTGTGGATTCGGCAATTGAAGAGATAAAGAAAGCTGGATTAAAGCACGAGGTGGGCGCTTTGGGCACTACCATAGAGGGAGAGTTGGACCAGATTCTGGAGGCGGTCAAGCATGCGCACCAGTCAGTTCTTGCTAAAGGCGCCCCCCGAGTCATTACAGAAGTTAGGATTGACGAGAAAAAGGGAGGCCTCTCTATGGAGAAAGAACTGGAAGGATACAGATAGACACCTTTCTTACACCAATGTTTCTTGCCAACCATCCGTTTGTTTGGGTGGTTGGCATTTTTCTTGACAGTAAGCGGTTTTATCTCATATAATATCATTTAAGTGGGCGTAAAGACTCACTCGCTTGAAAAGTGCTTTGGGTACCACCATTTATTTATAAGGCGAGTGTAATGTTTGCGATAAACTTCTATTCAGAAGCCTATGCGGATATGCTCAGGAAAGGTCGCAAAACGGCGACAATCCGGCTTGGAGATAAGAGCGACAAATATCGCTCTGGCCAGCTAGTCTGGATAACAGTTGGGCGCAAGTATGGCCCAAGGCAAAGGCTTTTCACTGCAATAATTGATAGCGTAACTGTCAAGCGAGCTTCTGAGCTAACCCCACGCGAGGTTGAAAAGGAAAGTCCCGAGCTTCGACATGTCGAAGATGTAATTAACCTCCTTAGTCGTATCTATGACCGCCCAGTTACCCCTGAGGATCTTGTGACAATCGTTCATTTTTCTCGCGTAATGGAATAAGAAAAACTGTAAATTTTGTGGCAGAGCGTCTGTAAAACACCCTGCCACTCTATAAGTTTTTGCAATCGTTAGGCAATTACTAAAAGACTATGCTTGCCTTTGGTGGAGCTCTGTTTTCGCTTGATTCTCAACGGCATGCTTGGACCCTGTTCAAACGCAGGAAAATCTCCTCGCCGCCGATTTTTATCTTCGAGAACAACTCTCCGTCATTGGTTTTGCTTAAAGAGTTGGCTAGAGTTTCCTGGCAAATGTAGTCCGAATGCTTTATAATTGCCTCTTCAAGCTTGCCGTCAGTATTGTATTCAATCATTATTCGGTCTTCTACGTTGAATCCGCATTCTTTCCGCATGTTTTGAATATGCCGTACTAAATCTCTTACAAGGCCTTCCTGGATTAAGTCGTTGGTGAGTGTGATATCCACTGCGACCACTGTTTCAGCTTCTTCGGCATACGTCAAATTGTCTGGTGTGATTGCTTCGACTGAAAGCTCATCTGGACCCAAGGTTATGACTTGGCCGTCTATTTCTAGCGTAATGTTTTCCTTAGAAAGAACTTTTACAGCTATATCATCGTTGTTTCCAGAGGCAAGAGCCGCTTGTATCTTTGGCATTAGCTTGCCATATTTTGGCCCAAGAATAGAGAAATTAGGTTTAATTGCGTACCTTATTAGCGCTGACACATCATCTACCAGCTTAAGTGCCTTTATGTTTAACTCATCGAGAATCAATCTTTCATTTCGTATGACTGCTTCGCGCTCAATTTCGTTGGCTGGTTTGATCATGAGCACTGAAAGTGGCTGGCGAACTTTTATCCCAGCGGTGTTGCGAGCGGCGCGCCCGAGTCTCACAATTTTCATCACAGCATCGGTTTCTTCCATTAATCTTTGGTCAATCATTGACTCTTCTGCTACCGGCCAATCACATAAATGAACGCTCTCTGGTGCGTTGGTTGATACTGAACATACTAAATTTTGGTAAATTGTCTCAGTCATAAATGGCATTATTGGCGCAAGGAGCTTTGTGAGCGTAACCAGTATCTCGTATAAGGTTGAGTAGGCCGCTTCCTTGTCCTCGTCGGACTCGCTTTTCCAGAACCTCCGCCTGCTTAGGCGGACGTACCAATTTGAGAGATCATCTACGAATGCTTCGACCGCGTGGGTTACATGAGCAACATCGAATGCTTCCATAGCCTTTGTTGCTTCGGCGACGAGGCTGTGCAGTCGAGAAAGAATCCAGCGGTCGAGCTCGGATTTTTTTGCCTGGTTCGATTTTTCAGATGGTAACCACTTATCAACTGCTGCATAGGTTGTAAAGAATGAATACACATTCCAAAGGGTGAGCAGATTGCGAACTACTTCTGCACCTTTGCTGTAGCCAAAATTTAGGTTATTTTGGATGTTCGAACCTGCATAAATCCAGCGCATAACATCAGCGCCCATCTTCTCAACTGCCTCGTCGAACCATATAGCGTTTCCATGGCTCTTGTGCATGGGTCGGCCATGTTCGTCGTGAACTTTTTCATATACGAGCACTGTCTTGTAGGGTGCTCTGCCTACCAAAGTTACACTCATAAAGAGCATTGCGTAGAACCAAAGGCGGATTTGTTCCCGCATTTCCACAACGAAGTCAGCAGGGAACCACTTTTGCCAGTATGAATTGTCTTCCTCGAGGTAACCGAGCGTCGAAAAAGCGACAATACCGGCATCGAGCCAACAGTCACCAACCTCAGGAATACGCTCAGCAACCTGCCCGCATTTTGGACATTTGATCTTGACGGCGTCTATCCATGGGCGGTGAAGCTCGCGCAATTGCTCCAAACCGCAGACTGCTAGCGATTCGAGCTCCTTTTTCGACCCTATTATTGTCATCTCGCCACACGCACACTTATAAAATGGGAGAGGAAGTCCCCAGAAGCGTTTTCGCGAGATGCACCAGTCGCCCATATTGTTGAGCCAGTCTTCCATCCGCTTGCCAGCATAATCCGGCACCCAGTGGACTTTTCTAGCTTCCCGGATCATAGGCTCTCGGAGTTGGTCGCATGCTATGAACCATTCATCTACTAGTCGGAAAACGAGTTCTTCATGACACCGCCAGCATACGGGGTACCTGTGCAAATACTCTTCAGTCTTATAGAGCATTCCTTTGTTTTCCAGATCTTGGAAAATCAGGGGTGCCACGTCACCCACGAACTTTCCTTCAAGCCAACCGAATCCGCTGTAGTAATAGCCATTTTCGTCGATGGGTAAGATTACAGGCAGCCCAAGCTCTTGCGAAAGCTCGTAGTCTTCTGCACCGCAGCCAGGAGCGATGTGGACTACGCCTACTCCCTCTTCCTCGCCAACGAGGTCCCATGGGACTATCCGCGGCTCAACTTGCGATTGGGCTGGCAAATCGAATAGCGGCCCCTTGTAGTGCAGTCCGACAAGTTCACTGCCTTTAACGGTGCCAAGTATTTTATAATCGCCATTCAATTTTGAGATAGTCCCAGCTGACAAGTAGAGGATTTCATTGTTTTGTCTTACCTTGGCATAGTCGAGGTCTGGATGAACTGCTAGTGCGACATTGCCCGCTAGCGTCCAAGGAGTGGTTGTCCATACCATCATGTACTCGCCTTCACGCTCCAATATTGGTAGCTTAAGGTATACCGACGTGTGAGTCATTTCGCGGTAGGAATCAATCAGTTCATGCTGAGAAAGCGAAGTGCCGCATCGAACACACCAAGGCATAGCCCGTTGGCCCTTATAAAGCCAACCTCTCTCATGGCAGGTTTTCAGAAAATGCCAGATGTATTCGATGTTGGTGTCAGTATACGTGAAATACGAATTTTCCCAGTCCATCCACTGGCCAAGCCGCTTTGATTGCTCGGTTTGTATTGCAGAAAATTTCTCCACGCGTTTCCGGCATGCCTCAGCGAAGCGGTCTAGCCCATATTCAAGGATTTCACGCTTGGAGTTTAAGCCTAGTTCTTTCTCAACTTCGACCTCGACCCAAAGACCTTGGCAGTCAAAGCCGTTCTGATAGCGCTGATCATAACCTTGCATTGCCTTAAAGCGCTGGAAGATGTCTTTGTAGGTTCGGCCCCAAGCATGGTGGACCCCCATAGGGTTGTTCGCTGTTATAGGGCCATCAATGAACGACCAATGCTTTCGGCCATGGTTCTTTTGCCTTAATTTATCGAATATTCGTCTTTCTTCCCAGAATTTTAGTACTTCGTGTTCCATCTCTGGAAAGTTCAGACTGCTCTTTACTTCTTTAAACATCGAACGACCCCCAAGAGCTAGAATGACTTAGTATCGGGACAGCTAATTTGAAATAAAATAGCCTCTCGACCCACTAACGGGACGAGAGGCATAAGCCTTCGTGGTACCACCCATTTTCGCCAACGGCTCGCGCCGCTGACCTCGCAGAGAACTAGGAACCAGCGAATAACGAGAAAAATCTAGATTTATACGTTATTCATTGCATCCCGACATTCTCTTGCTCTGTAACGGGAGCTCCCGTGAACGACTAATGGCAAACACAACATCCACGCTAGCTACTCTTTCGACCGAAATGGTTACTAGTTGTGCTTGCTTTCGCCGTTCCAGCTCGAAGGTGATATTCCCCGCCGACATTGGGTTCCGGTTCTCAGCTGCCCCGGTTCTCTGTAACCATGTCGCTAATTCGAACACTTTAGCATAATACTGCGCATATTAATTTGTGATTCGAATTCCCAGGCATATCCTGGAGCGGGTACTCGTCCTCGTCTTCGCCTTTTTCGGTTTTAAGTTGACTTAGCTGCTCATTATACTTTTTAAAATGTTGTTTTGTCAACAACATCAATGACTCTACAGTAGAATGCTGTCATTGCGATATATTCCGCTTACCAAAGCCCAGTTTTCGTTCTTAAAAGTTAAATATCTTTCTAAACCTTCGTTTCCGACCTCCAGTCGAGCGCGAACCTTTCCGACAATATTGATTGAGCCTCCTGGCAAATTTCATAGGATTGACAGCAAAGGAGACAAGGATGCCGCAGTTGAGAAAAAACCCGGTAACGAGGGAATGGGTGATCATAGCCACCGAGCGTAGCAAGAGACCATCCGATTTTTCCCAAGCCGAGAATACCTCACAAAGACCGGCATTCAGCGCCACTTGCCCGTTTTGCCCAGGGAATGAGGAAATGACTCCGCCTGAGGTGCTGGCTTTCCGTCCTCCGGGAAGTCCACCTAACAGCCCAGGTTGGTGGGTGAGGGTGGTATCAAATAAATTCCCTGCACTGGCTATTGAGGGAGACCTCGACCGGGGTGGCGTTGGGATGTATGATTTCATGAATGCAGTAGGGGCACATGAGGTAATCATTGAGACTCCGGAGCACGACAAGTGCATGGCTACCATATCATCTCGCCAAGCGCAGGAAGTATGGTGGGCTTGCCACCAAAGAATACATGACTTGAGGAAAGATCCTAGATTCAAGTATATCCTAATATTCCGCAATCATGGGAAGGTAGCCGGCGCATCTCTTGAACATCCTCATTCCCAACTGATTGCCCTGCCCATGGTTCCGATGGAAGTGAAACAGGAAATTGTTGGCGCCGAAAGATACTATGACTATCATGATAGATGCATCTTTTGCGACATGATTCGCCAGGAGCTCAACTTTGGTCAAAGAGTGATTGTGGAGACAGAAGACTTCATTGCATTTGAGCCGTTTGCGCCAAAATTTCCGTTTGAAACCTGGATCATGCCGAAGAGGCACTATAAGTCATTTGCCGAGAGCCAAGAGATAATTCCTGCATTCGCAGATGTAGTCCAGAGAGCACTGCAGATGATAGGCAAGTGCCTGAACTATCCGCCATACAACTATACCCTGCACACGGCACCATTTGATGCCGAAAAAGACCACACTTTCCATTGGCATCTCGAGATAGCCCCCAGGCTAACCATCGCAGCAGGCTTTGAGATGGGAACGGGCATATACATAAACGTAACAGCACCTGAGGATGCCGCGAAGCACCTTAGAGATGCAGCAAAGCAGCTAGACAACACGGACGGCAAATCCGATACTGAGAAGGATAAAGCCGAAGTCTGCGTCCACTGAAAGTCCGCTTACAATACCCCAATCTAAAGGCATAAGAGGGTAGCCAGAAAGCTACCCTCTTATGCCTCCATTTAAACTTCAAATCGAACAATGGAAGTTTCGCATCGCTTTTGTTTGAAGTTTGCTGAATATAGGTTCAAAACTATGAACTATTGGGGACTACTTGACTTTAGGGAATGCATAGTATATACTACAACAGCTCGGCGTTTTACGCTTATGTATTGATTTTTCAACCTTTGTTAAGGAGAATGATATCATGACCAGGCTACAACTCTCTGCACGGAGTAGGCAGAGCCTATTGAAAAGCTATACGAAAAAGCTCCGGCGTGAGGGCAAGATACCTGCTACTGTATACGGCAAGGATTTTGAACCGAAGGCGATAGAGATAGAGAGCGAGGAATTGGAGCAAATTCTCAAATCGCCAGGTGGGCGACTTGCATTAATAGACCTAAAAGTTGATGGCAAAACGTCAAAAGCTCACCCTGTGCTAATTCAAGAGATTCAGAGGAATCCAATTACGAAAAAAATAATCCATGTTGACTTTCACAGAGTTTCGCTGAACGAGCCGGTGCATGCATCAGTACCGCTCGTGCTGGTTGGGGAGGCGCCTGGACAGAGGCAAGGGGGGATTCTTGAGCAATTCGTACGTGAGCTCGAAGTTAAAGCGCTACCTGACCATATACCACCGCACATTGACGTAGACGTATCAAAGCTTGAGCTGGGCGAATCGGTGCACGTGGGCGATCTAGTGGTGCCGGAAGACATTGAAGTGCTAGGGCCACCTTCGGATATCGTTGTTGCCACAGTGAGAATGCCGGCCGTGAGGGTTGAAGAGGTGGCACCCGCTCCCGAAGTTGCCGAGGAAGCTCCCGCGGCCCCAACCGAGGAACCGTCGGAAAAGGCAAAGGAGTCCTAATTCCATTGGGAATATCGTGTTTTTAGAGCCTCGGCAAAAAGAACCGCCGAGGCTCTTTTGTTTTTATTTATTGCAGTTTTTCGTCTCTTAACCGCAAAACCGCCTGCGCAAGGTCAATTCGAGTAATTATGCCGACCGGCGCTCCCTCGCGGATGACCGGGAGCACTTTGAGCTTTTTCATCAGCATTATTGAAATTGCAGAAATAAGCGGATAATCCTCACCTATTGCTACAACGTCCTTAGTCATAAAAGAAGAAACAGGTTTATTTCGCACTTGCTCAGCACGCGCTGCCATTAAAAAATCATAATCCATTTTGCTAGATTCGTCGGGCTTTACTATTTCGTATGCGGGTAGTAC
>JAIMAU010000011.1 GCA_023511795.1 Armatimonadota bacterium
TTATTAAGGAGATAAAACTTGCAGATAACAATTTTTCAGAAACTGATTTAAAATTTGCTTTTTATATAGATACTTTTATTTTTAATTTTAAAGGAATAAAAAACATTTTTATATAACAAATAAATCATTTGTCTCGCAAATAAACCTGGAAAAAATCGAGCTAAAAGACCATTTTGTGGAACAGCGGCTCTTGCAAACCGAACTTTCCAACCAAACCTCTGGCATACATCCATGAAATCCTTGTGGGTCCATAACCTCACATGTTCCTTCATATGGTATAACACGTCAGTAATAGGCACCCTGCCAAAAAGCAACCGGAGCCTGTGCTGCCAATAGCCACAATTTGGAATTGAGACAACTATTTTATTGGATATGGTAAACATCTTTGCGATAGCATCTTCAGCATCAGGGATGTGTTCGATGACCTGAAGCATGGTTACTACGTCAAAATGCATATTGCAAAAAAGCTCATTTTCGTTAAAGAAAGGTATTTCCCTTGGGAAGTCAGCTGGTCTGCAAACATCGCAACCTGCTATATTCTTATAACCTTTGCTTTTAAGATAGCTCAGAAACTCTCCACTGCCGCATCCATAATCCAAAATATTATCCGCAGGCCGAATAATATTTGCCGCAATTTCAAACCTTGGATAGAAAGCCCTCGAACTTCCATCCTCGATACGGCGGTTCCAATAATCATTATAGGTTGGAATAGGGTCGATAGGAGCCTTTCGGCTGATGTATCTGGCGCATTGAATTACTGCCTTTAATGGCCTAAGAAACCTTCTAACTATAGGCCGTACAAGCCTACGTGCGCCTGGAATGGGATCTTTCCAACTGAAAACAGCCTCATTAAAGTAGAAATAAGGCTTAAGCCTTTCCCAAAGCGAAACCTTCCATTCAGGATTATTTCGCCTCCATCTCCAATCCTCCCAGTCGCCGAGGATGTCAATCCAATACCTACCGCCATCACGCTGCCTAGCAGTAAACAAATGCTGACCTGTGCTGAGAAGATATTGCTGAAGTGGAAGGTTTACGCCTTTTAATGCCGCCATGCCAATCCAAAAATCTAGACGCGGATTAAGTTCGATAAATTGCCATTTCCCTTCATTCTTATTCCAAATAAACTCAATGCCACCAGGCCCAACGTACTCAATAGCTTTTAAGAACCGCTCAGTTAAACTATATATCTCAGGGATGTAATCAGACTCACCAACTGTGCATGTACCGAAATCAGCAGGCCACTGACGAACCTTGCGTCCAATAAAAACTGCCGGGATAGAATGGTCTTCTGCCGCTACGAATTTTATCGTTGGGAGCTCGCGATTGGATACAAATAGATATTCCTGCACAAAATAGGCTATTTCTGCTTCCTCCACCATTGCCGCCTTTTCAAGCAATTCCTGGCGGTTGTTAACTTTTGCTGCTTTCGAGCCAAATAGATGTTGAAACTTTCCTGTATTGATGAGCTTTCTGCCTCTAAACGTGAACCTAGCCACCAAAGGTTTAATTATTGCCGGGAAGGTGTCCCACTCTAATAGCTGATTCCTTGATGGGTTTGTTAACGTTAGCGGAAGTGGCACTCCCGCCTGTTCAGCAAACTTGAGCATATGTTCTTTATTAAAGAATCGATCAAGCTTATCAAGAGGCAGGTAAGGATATAGACATACTGGCGAAAGTTCAGCCTGATAAAGACTTACAATATATGCAAAAACATCCTCTGCCATAAAGAGCACCGGTTTTGATTCTTGGTTTTTCCCATATTCAACGAGCCATTGGACAAAAGCCTCATGGTCCTTAAGTGGATCGGGAACAATGTGTCGTTCTACAACATAGCGTGAATAGAAACTGTCACACTTAGCCGGGTTAGCAGCAACTACGGGAATGCCAGCAAGTCCAAGAGATTGAATATGCCCATAACCGGCGACTGTGCCAGCAGGAAAAACAATAGCCTTTGATTCCCTAGAAAACTTCGGCAGGTTATTCATTTAATCCCCCAGTAAAATTTCTTTCTCCGTTGGAAAATCCATGTTAAAAGCAAGCCTTATAAAATTTCATTTTTCTATGTCTCTCAATGTTAAAAACAATTGCGGGAAAGGCGTGCGGCAATTTTGCTAAGAGTTGGCTATTCATCAGGCTTGAAATGCCCGACGGACAGCCAGAATTACGGTATTAACATCCTCTTCAGTCAATTTGGCTGAAAGCGGAAATGAAATCGTCCGGCGTGAAACTTCCAAAGCATTTGGAAAGTCCTCCGGCCGATAACCGAATGTCTCGGCGTAATATGGGTGCAAATGCAAGGATACAAAGTGGATTCCCGTGCCAATATTCATTTTGTGCAACCGTTGTTGAAATTCATCTCTTGAGATATCAATCTCATCGATGCGCAGTAGTGGCGTGTAAAGATGTCTTGCATGAACAGTATCTCTTTCTTCAGGTGGTGGAAGATCCATCGGCAAACTTGAGAACTCTCTGTTGTAAGTTTCCCATATTTCTTTTCGTCGGCGATGGTATTCAGCTATTTTTCTTAATTGATGGAATCCTATTGCAGCTTGAATATCCATCATATTGTACTTATAACCCGGGGCAACCACCTGATAATGCTTGAACCCGTCGTCAGAATAGCGCTTCCATGCGTCCTTGCTCAGCCCATGCAAGCTGTAGATGCGAATGGCATCTGCCCATTCGTCGTTATTGGTAGTTACCATCCCGCCTTCGCCGGTGACAATGTTCTTCGTCACGTAGAAGCTGAAACAAGTTAGATCTCCTATATTGCCAATCTTCTGTCCATGATACCACGCTTCAATTGCATGCGCTGCATCCTCGATAACAATAAGGCCATGCTTTTTTGCAATCTTCATAATCTTATCCATATCGCACGGCCGGCCTGCAAAATGCACGGGAATAATAGCTTTTGTGCGTTCAGTGATTGCACTCTCAATCAAAGCAGGATTTATGTTCATCGAAGGCAGTTCGATATCCACGAAAACAGGCTTTGCGCCTACATGAATTATTGAATTAGCGGTCGCGGCGAAGGTCATTGGTGTAGTGATGACTTCGTCACCAGGACCAACGCCACTAACTAGAAGAGAAAGATGAAGCCCCGCGGTGCACGAGTTTAACGCAATGGCATGTTTACAACCGATGTAGTCACGAAAGTCAGATTGAAACTTTGCAACCTTTGGTCCAGTTCCTAGCCAGCCACTTTTTAGACTGGCTACAACTTCTTCAATCTCGTCCTCTTCTATCCTCGGGCTACCAAAAATAAGGTAGTCAGGCCGCACTGGCTCCTCGGTTAATATTTCTTTTTCCTCAAATCCGGCAATTTTGTTTTTCATGGTTTAGTAATTTAGCTAACCCTAATAGTTCGGCCTTTTACCCAAATACCTCTTGTATCCATCAACCTTCCATTGCCAAACTTTTCGCGCAAGCGGTCTATATCCAAGCTTTTGAACTCATCATGATCTACTAGTAGGAGCAAACAATCGGCGCTATCTAGTGCCTCGTTGAGAGACACAAGTACCAAGCCATTGAGATTTTCCACATATGGGTCAACTACATACAGCTCATATCCCTTTTCCTTAAGGCTGTATATAATGCGCAGTGCAGGGCTTTCACGAGTATCGCCTACATTGGCTTTATATGCTGCTCCTAAACAAGCAATCTTTGCGCCAGGTGGAACCACTGACTCAACCCACGATATTATTCGCTCTGGCATTGAGTCATTAAGTTGCCTCGCTGCTTTTATAAGAGCGGTAGCTTCGGGCACGCTTTCCACAAGAAACCACGGGTCAACCGCTATACAATGACCGCCAACACCAGGACCGGGGTTTAGTATGTTTACACGCGGATGTTTGTTTGCAAGATCAATTACTTCCCAAACATTGGCTCCTAATTGCTGGGAAATCAACGAAATTTCATTAGCAAAAGCTACGTTCACATCTCTAAATGCGTTCTCGACAAGCTTTACGATTTCGGCGGTGATTAAGTTGGTAATATACATATCTGCACGGACAAACCTGCGATAAAATCTTGCTGCACGGACTGCTGATTCAGTATTTAAACCACCAATCACACGATCGTTGTTCATTAGCTCAATTATTATTTTCCCTGGGAGTACCCGTTCTGGGCAATAAGCCACATAAAAATCCTTTCCGGCGCTCAAACCCGATTCTTCTAGAATTGGAATAACAACATTACTCGTAGTGCCAGGCGGCACAGTCGACTCCACGATAACTAACGCGCCATTTTGAAGGTTTTCGGATATCATTTGGGCAGCATGAGTAACGCAGTTTAAGTCGGCGGTCTTATCTTCTTTTATTGGCGTGGGAACTGCAATCAAGAAAACATCAGCCGGACATGGAGAACTGCTGACCGTCAACGAACCATCAGCAATTACGCGAGCAACTGATGCCTGAAGCTCTGGCTCGGCAATATGTGCGCGCCCGGCAGAAAGGCAATCGATTACATTGGGATCTATGTCCACTCCTCTGACTTTGTAACCACTTGAAGCTGCTAACGTGGCCGTAGGAAGCCCTATATACCCAAGTCCCAGCACACAAATCTGCTCCATTCAGACCTCCTTCTTACGAGGTTGCTTTTGTGGAATCCCTTTAGCTTTTCTAATTTCGCCTGACGTACCTGCAAAGCCTTCTTGAACGATAGCTATGAACACGCCACCAAAAAGTCCCAACACCAGGCTCGCGAGAAAGAACAGCTTCACCGAAGGCTTCGCAGGGCCAGTCGGAACAACCGGCTTGTCCACAACAATAAATGTCTCTGCATTCCGCTCCTCATTTACACGAGCTTTAGCATACTCGGCCAAGAGCGTCATGTAAACCGTTTCTGCAGCCTTAAGATCTCGTAGTAACCTTCCATATTCCACTTCTAACGGAGGCAGATTGGATAATTGCCGTTCAATCTTTGCCATTGCCGAATTAAGCGCGGATTTTCTAGATTCTAAACCTTCGCCGTTAATTTCCAATAAAACTAATTGCTTGACTAGTTCCTGATGTGCTGGGCTTGTGCTTCCAGCCTTCCCAGCTATGATATGCGAAACTTCTTCTTGTATCCTATCGTAAGTCTTTTTGATTTCCTGGTCCAAAGCAACTACATCCGGGTGGTTTTCGGTGAAATCCTCCAGCAACGTTGCGCGCCTGACCTCCAACTTGGCAAGGTTGGCTTTAAGTTCTGAAATGACGGGATTATCCATGACAGCCTCGGGTGAAAGCTCAGAAGGTGCGCCGGCTGTCCATGTGGCTCGTGCGCGGGCGATTTGCCCTTGTGCTTCCTGAAGAGCAATCTCAGCCTGTATCTGCTGTGATGCTAGTTCGAGCGCTTGGTTGGCGTACAGCGAAGCTTTGTCTGGCGGTATTAGCGTCGGATTTGCTTTTTGGAACTTCTCAAGCCGCTCTTCGGCTTTAGCTAGCTCGTTCTTCGAGCGCTGCAGCTGACTCTCAATGAACATTCGGTTGGTTCGCCCTAGTAACCGCGAGTTCATTTGGTCAAACAGCTGAAGCTCGCTAAGATAACAATTTGCGATATCAGCTGCAAGGCGCGCGGCAGCCTCGCCAACTTCGCTTTTGCTTATATGGCCTTTAAGCCAGGAAGTAGGCACATCGCATGTGATGTTCAATCCGCCTTCTTTTGGCGTTTCGATGTAAAGATTATCTTGCAAATCTTTATAGGTCAATCCGTACCGATTCAAATTAAGACGTTTGCAGATGTTCTCATTCACGGTGCGGCTACGAAGAACGGTAATGCAAACGTTTCGCCCAGCAAGCGAAGGAGACTCACCAAGTAACGGTATACCGCCAACAAGAGAAGCAAGTTGTGAACTTAACGCGTTAGTGCGAGGTTCGGGGAAAAGAAGCGTTGCCTTGCCCTGATATGTGCGGGGCACGATTGCGAACACTATGCCTGAAATAATCATCACAGCAACAAGTATCCCAAGCACGGTCCGCTTGCGCCGCTTTAACACATATAAGTAGTCAGCAAGGTTTATCTCGTCCATTGGCCTTCCAACGCCTAGAGACGGCGGAATAATGTAATTAGGCTTAAGCTAGAAAATACCATTTGCATCGCATCACGCCAGCCTCCTATAAACTTAGAAGGCACGTAAATAATATCGCCAGGTTCAAGCACGGGATTACTCTTAACTGATCCCTTAATAATTGCTTGCTTGGCGTTGACCTTCATGATTATAGGTTTTTCAAAGCCGCCGCGGACAATGCTAACTTCTGTTAGCTTGGCTATATCTGTAGTGCCACCAGCATCTCCCAGATAGTCAACCAATCTTCGGTTGGGGCTATATATATATGACCCCGGTTGCTTGACCTCACCGAACACGTGAATTTTGTCGGCAAGTGCAGGAAGTACTAGCGAATCTCCATTTTGCAGTACAACATCTTCCGTGTCGTCATTTTGCAAAAGAAGGCGTTCGAGATCAACAGGAATATTCTTCAAGACGCCGTTCTCAAAGCGCTCGATTCGTGCTCGTTTGAGATCAGCTTGTGGAGTGACCCCTCCGGTTGCCGTAATAACATTTTTAACAGTCTGACCTTGCTTAAGGAAGTAAATTCCACTTTTGTTTTCGATATCAGTCGTCGTTGAACCAGGGGCGCGCTGGTATACTCCATCGCCTTTGAATTCTCCAATCAACCGTACTATAGGTTGGAATGCAGAAATCGAGGGGACCACCAAAACATCTCCTGGCTTAAGTGCAATATCATCCGTCTTTGAGAGCAGATTTACATTTATCGCAAACTTTCGTCCATCTTCGCCAATTCGTTCGATGAAAGCCTTGTCCTGAGCAGCAGCAGGGGTAGTTCCAAGCGCCAAGCTTATGAGGTCGGAAACGCAAAACTTGTCTTTATTCCCATCAAGTGGAACCATTTCGTATCTGCCCGGACGCGTGACTTCGCCTGTTACCTCGAGATAGTCGGTCACAGCAGGAACATGCAAGGTGTCGCCAGGTTCAAGACATACGTCATTTTGCGCATTACCTGTTACAATTATTTTGTAGAGGTCAACAATTTTTCTTGTGCCATTTCTGATGACCTCGATTCGCCGAGTCGAACCTGTTGGCTTAATTTGCGCCTGAAGAGCAGCAAGGCTTGCAGTACATACTGCCGGCAGTATTCGTGGGCCAGCATTCTCAACCTCGCCGCTTATCCATACATTGATTGTGCGGACATCCGAAACCGTGACCGAAACTTCAAAATTTCTGATATACGTACTCAATCGCTGGCGTAAAGTGTCTTCAAGTTCAGAAACCGTTTTTCCAGCTGCTTGTATTTTGCCAGCCAAAGGAAGATAGATATCTCCTCCAGGTGTAACCGTCACCTCATCAGGAGATTCGCCTGCCTTAGCATCCGGACGCGCTTTGTAGCCGAGTGTCGCCTTACCCTGGACATTAATACTAAGCGTGTCCCCTGGCCCTATGCGGTATTCCGGTCCAGAGAAAGCGGCAGGTATCCATTCGTTAAGATTTCCCAGTACGCATTTGACTCGGTCGCCTGGGGGAGATTCTGGAGTACTCTGTGGGGGAGGGTTTATCAGTAACAAATCCTCGGACGCGGCGAATGATGAAACGCCGAGGAGTAACAAGAGGCAAATTTTAGAAAGCAATCCTGTGATTTGTCCGCGCATAATAAACCGGGAATTCAGCGTTTTGGCAACTGTCGCATCCTTTTGACAAGCCTCTTAAGCCACCCAGGTTAACGCAAAAAGTATAACACGACGCTTCTTAGGGTGTCAACTAGACTACTGCCTACTACTGTCTTTTTATTGTAAACGGAGTTAGTCCCTCTACGCTCGCGGTAACTTCGCCGGAAGCGCCTTGTTCCCAAGTGATTGAAAAAGAGGCCTTGCCATCGGCATTTGTATTTTTCCACGGCTGGTCAGAGGCGCCACCGGTAACTTTGACTGAAACCATGCAATCCTGCATCGGTTTTCCAGCGGCATCGATGACTAAAACATTAAGGATACTCTTATTAGCATCACCCGAAGGATCTGGAATTAGTTCTGCAACGAGTTTGCCCGTCTCCTTTGAAATTACCTCAATAGGTAGAGACGCGGTTTTGCCATCTAACTTTACAACAATCTCAGTCTCACCAACTCTTCCGGCATGGAGGACTCCTCCCTGGTCCACGAAGTTTGTAACGCCGTTCATGCTCCAGATTGCCTTTTCCGCTAACTTTGGGTCAATAGGCTGGCCAGATGAATCTACAAGGCTTAGGCGGACAGTTGATCCAGCTACTATGGGAACTGATGGGGCTGAGATAGTAAATTCGGGAACGTCGAAATCCTCAGCCTCTTCGGCAAAGACAGCGAGCGCATTGGGAAGCGGACGAAGCCAGCCATCCGAGGGGCTATTGAGCGTGCCAAACCACGTAGAAAGGGTTGTTGAACCGCCGCCATCGAGATTCATTGCATCAACGCATCCTATGGAAAGCATTAGTTCCGCAAGGTCCTTCAAAGGCATGCCGGTGCTTACCTCTTGCCTGCCATCAACTGTAACTAGCACAAGTTTTCCATCTGCTGTTACGCCGAGTGCCGAGCGAGGGTGCGTAACGGTAACAAATTTGGAATCCAGCGTTAGGTTTTCCTTTTCAGCTTCTAAGCTTATTTTGCCATTACGAACAAGCCTGGGAGTACCACCAGTGGCCTCTATGACCTTTTCCCAACCGGTTGTCGTTTCACCTTTGACATTGAACTGCAAAGTCAACTCTACACCTTCTTTTAAATTCTCTTTAATAAAGTCCGAACCCGTGCCTCTACCAGAAAGCACGATGCCGTTTTCAGGTATAGGAGTATCACCAGCGTCGGGGCGGACGTTGGTGACAGTACCCTTTAAAGGAACACCAAGCCTAATGGGGAGGTCGGGTGAAATTACCACTGCCTCTGAGCCATTTGACTCCGTGCATGTGCTCTTGAAAAACTTCGGCGTATAGACAACCATCTCGTGGTCGCCCCGGGGCCGATTTATGCCCCTTATCGGAAACCACTTGCCATCGGGGAGAGTGATTCGAGCATCAAATTCGAGGCGGTCGAATAGGTACTGACCATCGGATGTAATGCCAAACATTGTTCGATTTGGATATGGTTCGCTGATGAGCTCTCCTCCGCTAATGTGAAGACCGAGTGGGTCGCCGGTCCAATTGCAAAAATCGGTATTTAGAACAGCAATTGCACGAAGGCGCTTAGCCATGGAGCCGATTGTCTCACGGCCATTTGTCTTGTCGAGACCCCAAACACAATCACCACCAAGTACCATTTTAATTTTAACTCCAGGGGCTTTAGGGTCAACTTTTACAATATTTATGATTCTTGGAATAGTTTTATCATTGGGGCCAGAACATTCTTTTACAATCTGAGTTAGCACCACACCCGGCGCTAACTCTTTTGTCCATTCTCCTGCATACAAGCTGCACGCAGTAAGCACCAAAAGGGCAAGCGCCAATAAAGAATGTGGAAGCCTAAACAAAACACGTCTTTTTGAAAACATAGCAGGACTCCTTATCTAAGAACTTAATTTAAGAAGCCAGTTGTCTTCTATGAGTCACAACCTTAAAAAAGTCGAAAAACTATTCTTGGATTATCTCAACATTCGCGCGTGGAACCGTAACATCCTCGCCGTTCTCGAGCTTGGCTTTTAGGGTTCGAACCTTCGCCCCCGATTCAATTAATACTGGTTCAGGTGGCAATGCTACTACCTCGCCAAGCATGCCAAAATAAGGCTCGCGAATAATACGTATCCTTGTTCCCAATTCCAGAGTTTGCTCAGCCGAGGAATCTACGCTGGCAACAACAATGTTTTTAATAGGCACGATTATTTCGGGACGGATTACTCCAGCGCGTATTTGGGTTGCACCATTAATTGATGCCTGCCGCCCTTCGAGCGATTTAAGAAGCTCAAAAGTACGATGTGCCATTCGCATTACACCGAAGCCCTCGGTTGCAATTAGCGTTGTTGGGATTTCCTCATGTCCTGTGATGGCAACGCCTATGTCGTAACCAAGGTAATCAACAAGGTCTTTGTCGATAATTCCACCAACCACTATTCCTGCGACTCCAATTCCGGCGGCTTTTCTTATGGCCATACCAGTAATATTAGCGCCCGCGACTATTACCTTTCCGGCGAGATCATCAGTGATTGAATCCTCGTCTACAATTTCACCAGGTTGAGCTACTACTACCTTAATTTCTCCCAGACGCTCTCCGCCCACTCCGAAGATTCCCTGTATAAGCGCACCAGTGGTCTCGACTACGACGCCTTCCTCCGGCAAAACCTCAACGATATCGCCTTCTATATAAGCCTTGACCTCAACCAATGTTGGCTTGTATCGAATGCCTATATGCCCAGAGATTGGCGAGATCATCTCAACCGTGCCAGCAATTGGGGACTTGCACTCGTTTCTGAACAGGCCGAAGAAAGATCGGCTCTCAGCGAGGACCGTCCCGGGTTCGACTTCGTCGCCAATGGCAACCTTAAGTACGCGCTCAACCTCCGATGGCTCAATCCCTAGATACTCTGCCACGCGAACGGTCTGCATTACGCCGGGAAGTTCTGTTCGGGCGACAACTGTGTCAGGCAAGACGTGGTCGCCAACCTTTACGTTAACTTCTCCTTTTAGAGGCAGGCGCCTTGTTTTGCGTATTGTCGTTTTCGAACTAACTTTAAGTCCTGGTGTATATGCTGTTCCCATGCTTTACTCCGGTCTTAGCCCTAATGCCTCCATCCATTCTCGCAACTTGGCAATGCGTTTATCATCCTCCGAAGGAATAACCAGCGGACGGCCCCGTGCATCTATTATCAGACCGACCACTCCGCCCTCAACCTCGACAGTGTGCAAGCGACCTCGCCCTGAGCCAACATCAAAACCTCTGGCAGGAGTAATCACAACTTCTGCTTTTTCACCAACGCCTAATGGAATCACCTTGATGCTTCCGAATGGAATGGCATAGGTCTTTGCTTCACACTCTTGTGATTTTCGGTATCTGACTGCTATGGTGCATGCCGTCTGCCCCTCCTTGCCGATACCTACGGGAACGATTGAGGTTCCTAATTTGATGAGGCAATCACGCTCAAAAACTTGAGACGCCGCCTGGGGCATGATAGTCGAGAGTATTCCGAGCTGGGGCATCATAAATATCGAATCCACTGCCAACATTGTTACCCCCTCAGGTTGATAGGCATCAAGCATCATAAGAGCAGCCTCTGCCCTCCTCGGAGCGTGGCTTAGGATTCCACCACTGCCGACAATCATATCGAGGTCCATCAAATGAACAAGTGTTTTGCCCGTACCTTCTTGGCTAATAGCATCGGCGATTGTTCGGACTTGCTGGACGCCCTTGAGCTCACGGGCAAGCGATTTATGATGTTCAAATGCAAGCCTGAGGGCCTCGCGTGCGACTGCCTGCTCAATATAAAGATCGCGAAGAGTCTGGGGAATCGTTGTTGGTCGAATCATCTTGTTACGAAGTTGATTCCTTACATACCCCTCATCGGCAAGGAATGGAATCCAGCGACGGATATTTTCTATCCCGGCTTCGGCGAGGACGTTGCAAATGGAGTAGCTCATGCCAAGGTTTGCGCTAACAGTGCGAGTAAATACACCAGAAAAAACGGAAAACACATCAGTTGTCGCACCACCGATATCAACTGCTAGTACATTGATTTTCTCCTGCTCGGCAATAGTTTGTATTATTTTGCCGACAGCATTCGGGGTGGACATGATTCCAGAGCTTGTCCAAGTCATCAGCTTGCTGTAGCCAGGAGCTTGTTGCATAACGTGCTGGAGGAATAGCTCATGAATTGCCTCGCGTGCTGGTTGAAGGTTCTCGCGGTCGAGAGTTGGACGCAGATTAGGCACGACACGGAGGTCAACGCGGTCGCCAAGTATCTGCTTGACTGCTTCCACAGCATCCTTATTCCCCGCATAGATTACTGGAAGTTTAACGCCAATCCCAAGTCTTGGCTTTGGGTCGGCGGAAATAAGCATTTCAGCTATGTCAACCAGGTGTTTGACCGTCCCACCATCAGTGCCGCCAGACATTAGTATCATATCGGGCCTGAGCTGACGAATGCGTTCGACCTTTTGATACTCCTTGCGCCCGTCGTCAATGGCTATAGTATCCATGATAATCGCCCCTGCTCCGAGCGCTGCCCTTTGAGCACTTTCGGCGCTCATCATTTTCACAACGCCCGCAACGGTCATTTGGAGGCCGCCGCCTGCGCTGGATGTAGACAGATACATGTCTACGCCTACATCATTTTTTGTGGGTACTTGAATTTTAATTCCTTCTCCAGGATTCGACCCCTCGAAAAGTATTTTTCGGCCAGAAAGTTCTTCGACCTCGCGAACAGCATTCACTACCCCGACTGTTACATCGTCAAACGGAGCTTCAACAGTCGTGGGAGCTTCGCCGCGAACCACAAGTCGGTATTCATCGCCTTGTTTTTCAATGAGAATTGCTTTTGTAGTAGTACTCCCGCAATCGGTTGCCAAGATTGTTTTGACTTCTGCCATCTATGGTCTCCGTACCCGAAGGTAGGTTTCTTCGATGGCACATTCTACCACAGGGAAATTGGTGATGCAACGTTTAGAATGAGGATGTATAGGCGTTTATGATGCTCTTTCGGCCTGCTCTTCTTCTTCACACTGTTGGCGTCGGAGGGTTCGAATGAGCCAATCGCGGAATATTGCCGCTTCGACTGTTTTTCCGATTCCCTCAGCTCGATTTTTGCCTATAAGCGCAAGCATCTGAACATGATGTTGCCCACGTTTATTTCCTTCGCGTTCGAACTGCTTGTACGCTTCATCGAGCATTCGGACGGATTCTTGTGCAGCTGCGGGGTCTTTGAACCGAAGAACACCCGAGAGTCGTCTGGCTTCTTCTGAATATGTACGACCGCTCGTAGTTACATATAGATTCTCATATTCGACCGGTCGGCCAGACTTGATGAGTACATTCGCCACATAACTACGGTCGGTATTTAAAGCATCGGCTATTGCTTCCACATCGAGACCACGGTCATACAGCTCAATTATTCGCTCTTTTTTGGTAACTTTCTGCTGAGTCTCCATCGCTCTTTCACAACCCTAAGCTGTCGATTCAAAAATTATAGACTTTCTCTAACTTCTTTGGAATAATACCCAAATTTGGGAACTAGGACGACGGAAAAAACGTATTGAAAGTAGAAGAACTGATTACAGAACCTTTTTCTCCTTTCAGAGCAACACCGACTGCAATTGTCATAGCTTAGCGTCCAGGATGTTATCGTAGAACCTCCCGACGAAACCCTGCCGGCCAAAAAAGACCGGCAGGGTTATTTCTTTGTTTATTCTGAACCTCTTATCAAATTGAAAATCGCCGTTTGATAGCGTCTGAGATTGACTTTGATTGTCGCATCCCTCCATGCTTGCTGCATTAATCGGCCCAAATCGTTAGCCGACTTGCCTTTCTCAAGCATTAGTTTTTGACGGATGTGCATGCGCACGTCTTCTATGGGCCTAACTACAGCTTCTTTCTTATCCAACACTTTGAAGATAACGTACTCGCCGCCGCCTGCCTCAATTGGGTCAGTCCATTGACCAACAGGTGTGCCCAATACGATATCCTGAACTTCCTTGGGCACTTCCTGGCTGCCGCGCGTGATTGGTCTCCTTAGGCGTCCGCCTACCTTTGCCGAAACTTTGTCATCCGACAACTCCAATGCCACTTCGCCGAAATCTTTGCCCTCCCTTAACATCTGGGCGGCTTTATCTGCAATGTCCTTGTTTTTCGCAAAAATAGCGGCAACGACAGCTTGCTCAGGTGCGGTGAATTCTTCAGCTTTGTGTTGGTTATAGTATTCCTCTACCTCCTTATCAGTTACTACAACACCCTTAGTAGCAAGGTTATACTGCGTTTGCTGAATGCGAATCATCTCCCTCATCTCGTCTTGAGTTAGGCTTCCTTCTGTAAATTGGCGTGCAATCTCAGGAATCTTAATGGTTGCCTGCCAAGCTTCCTCGATTTGCTCAGCAGTAGGAACGACACTCTCCCTTTTCGCAAGCTTTACCTGGAGGCATTCACTTATTAGGTCTCTTAAAACCGATAAGCCACTAATATTTCCCTCAACGCTTAATGGAATGCGCTCAAGACGCCGGTAATAATCACGACTGCTAATCGGTTGGCCATCCACGATTGCAACCGGTGGCATGATTTGGAGCATTACGTCATTTAGCCAATCGTTTAAGCTTTCTGCGCCAAATTCCGTGGGGGCATTGAAGATAAAAAGTCGAGATTTTGCAACTGCGATGCCTAAAGTTCGATTTGCTAGCTTAGGTTTGCATACACGCACTAGCCCCCAAGGCGTATCACAATTAACGGTATAAACCCAACCCATGCCAAGACCCATCTTGGTTTTGTAGAACGCCCAAACCTCAGTCGGTTTTGCATTCGCTGGCAAGTTATATTCAAACACGCTAGCACCGCCACGCAGGTCCTGATTGGCAAGCTTTGCTGCAGGGTATTGGGGAATCTCAGCCGACGCATCCGCCGCTAACACGGAGTTTATGCCAAACGCTAGCAATATCAACGCACAAAGCGAAAATAACTTCATTTGCTCTTACCTCCAAATTAATGCATACAACATGGATTATTCCTGAATGACAAAAGAATTCCTTTTACCAGGATATGGAAGTTAAATCGAAGGACTAATCTAAACAATCATCCAATAAATTTTGCAGATTTTACTCTGGGCACAATAATTGTGGCAATGCGGTCTGCTGAGATTATAGCCAATTCAACATGTCCAATATTAATCTAGATGATTCCATCAGCAAATGCAATATATAACGAACTTGCCAACCGTCGAGACGTATGACAGCCGCTTGCATCCCATTCGCTTTGCATTGGCTAAGTTGGCAAGATTGTAATTAGTGATTGGAGGTTACAAATTTGGACTTAATGAAAGTAGGTTCATTTTTGTCGGCTACCATAATTGCCATTTGTTTGTTCACATACGCAATTGCCACCGAAGAAAGGAGTATGCCTTTGAATCCATATGATATTGGTAGCATCCATGATAACCGATGTGAGGAAATTCGGCATTTGGATATGATATACTCGTTCGCCGCCCCTACAACAAAGGAGGCATGGGCCGAGCGAGCGAAATACCTGCGCGAACAAATACTCACAGGCGCAGGGCTCCTTCCAACGCCAGAAAAGACGCCTCTCAATGCGCGCATTTTTGGACGAATCGAGCGCGACAACTACTCTATTGAAAAGGTTTATTTCGAGAGTTTTCCAGGCTTTTATGTAACAGGCAACCTTTTCCGGCCGCTTGGCAAGAAGGGACCATTCCCGGCAGTTCTAAACACCCATGGCCACTGGAGCGATGGCAGATTAGTGCACAGAGAGGAAACCTCAATTCCCGGCAGATGTATTAATTTTGCAAAGCAAGGATACATCGCATTTGCCTATGATATGATTGGCTTCCTAGACTCTAAACAAGTTGAACACCGACTTGGCCAACTTGATGGCGAACGTGAGCATCTGTGGGGCATCAGCATCGGCGGCCTGCAACTTTGGAACAGCATTAGGGCGGTTGACTTCCTACTTTCTTTGCCCGATGTGGATAAGAACCGCATTGCATGCACCGGGGCATCCGGGGGTGGCACGCAAACCTTCCTCTTAACAGCGGTTGACGACCGTGTGAAATTTTCAGCACCTGTTAACATGATATCCTCCACAATGCAGGGCGGCTGTCAATGTGAAAACCCACCGCTCATTAGGCTTGACACAAACAACATGGAGATTGGTGCGCTAGCCGCTCCCCGCCCACTTCTTCTTGTCTCCGCCACTGGCGACTGGACTGTAAAGACGCCGACAGTCGAGTTCCCTGCGATTAAAAGCGTCTACAAGCTTCTTGGTGCAGAGGATAAAGTGGCATATGTTCAGTTCGATGCACCCCATAACTACAACAAAGACAGCCGTGAAGCTGTATATGCTTGGTTTGGACGTTGGATTTTAGGCAACCCAGACCCATCAGCATTCAAGGAGCGCCCTTTTGAAATTGAAAAACCCGAAGATATGCTTGTTTTCGCAAAAGAGCCGCGGCCTGCAAATGCTCTGGATGCCAAAGGAATTATCGAGAACCGCATAGAGGCAGCGAAAAAACAGCTTGAAACAATGAAACCATACGACGAGGAAAGTTTAAAGCTGTTTCGAAAAACGTTTAGCGTGCCATTCAAATATTGTCTTGCCGCTGTGATGCCCAAAAATGCCGAAGTTATAGCTGAACCACGCGGAACCTTTATTTTTTGCAACTTCAAGGGCGAAAAGCTTGTGTTTGGACGCAAGGGAAAAGGTGACCAAATTCCAGCCTGCCTCATTCACCCCAACTCAACCGCAAGAAAGCCTCACGCGGCACTAATCGTTGGAAGCTCCAAGAGCGACATTCTTATCAATCATGAGACACTCGTCCGCATTCTCCTCGACAAGGGCACAACTGTTCTTACGATAGACTGCTTTAACACTGGAGAAGCAATTTGTGAAAATCCTAACCGAACAAAGTATAAATTCTTTTCTACGTATAACCGCACCGATACCGCAAATCGTGTCCAGGATATCTTAACTGCTCTATCTTACCTACAAAACATGAAAGATATATCATCAGTCAGTCTTGTTGGAATTGGTGAGGCGGGTCCCTGGTGCATGCTTGCTAGGGCTCTCGCTGAAAGGGTGCAAAAAACTATTATAGATGTAAATGGCTTTGACTCATCCAATGATCAAGCTTTCGTTGAAAAGCTTTTCGTACCATGTCTCAGAAGAGCAGGTGATTTTCAAACGGCAGGTGCACTAATTTGCCCTGGCTGGCTATTTATACACAATACAAGGGGCTTCTTCAAAACAGACTGGGTTGAGGACGTCTACCGTGCCGCTGGAGCATTGTCTTCTCTAAAAATTCGGGGCACAAAGGCTACCGACGCCGAAATTGCCGACTGTGCTGCCTGTGCTCAATAATTTTATAAAACGGCAGCTACAGTGCAGCCGTCGTGAGTACCCAATGCATTTGCAATTATTAAAAAATAAAGGGTTCGCAGGCTCAAAGTTCTCCCGCAAACCCTAATAATCACGAATTCTTTTTCTAAGATGAATTATCGTCGCTCAAAAAAGGACTTGCTAAACCTTCTTCCAACTTTGTGGTAACTTCCGACGTCACTTCTGCCTCGGCTTGAGCAGAAGCTGCTGATTCAGCCGGGGTAAGCTTAACAGCTTTGTAACCACCCTCAAGCTTATGAATGACATAGAAGACCGCCATGACAACAGTCAGAATGGCAGGAAGAATTGCTGCATGCCTCAAAGCGCCAACGACCCCGAATTTTTCATACCAGCCTCCAAAGATTGGTTGGGCAAAACCAGCAGAAGCCATTCCCGCGGCGCCCATCAAACCCATAAGCAGCGCCCCACCCTCGGGGAACCGCTCTGATGTGTATCCTAACATTGTAGGCCAGAAGTAGCAAATGCCTGCAGAGAAAACCGTCGCTGCCAAAAACGCCATTACTGGTCCCTTAGCCATACTAAGCGCAATCAAACCTATGAAAGAAACAATTGACGAAAGTAGCAACACACCGATGGGCGACAATTTATGCACTACAGGACCTGCAAACACACGTCCTATCAGCATTACAAAGCTAATCCACCCAAGAACAAGGGTCCCGACCTTAATTCCGCTATTTTTCATCATCTCAGCTATCCACTGATTCGTGCCTAGCTCGGTTGCCGCACTCAACCACATACAAATCCAAAAAACCAAATACAAGGAGAAAATGGAGCGCCACATTCGAGCAGTTGATACTCCAGATTGGACGCGCTCAGTAGGCGGGAGCTTAAGCCCGATGAACATTGCGCCGTATAAAAGCGTGGGGATGAAAAGTACGCCCGTCTTAATCTGCCAACTTGCTTGGAAAAGCGACATAATATAAGCAATAATTGTCCCTATTACGATTCCGCCGGGCCACCAAGCATGCAATGCATTCAGCTTGGCAGTCTTGTCCTCGGGATACAACGTAGCTACCAGAGGATTGACAGCACCCTCAATAAAACCGTTTCCAAAACCGATTAGCAAGGTTCCTATGGCTAACATTTGAATACTGTTAGCAAAGACAGTCCCACTAATGCCAGCCATGTGCAGTATCCATGCGCATACTAGCAGTGTTTTCATCCCGAGCCAGTCGCAAACAATCCCACTAAAGGCGATTGCAATCGTGAAGCCCCAGAATGCACCGACAATCGCCCATCCAATCGCATCCGGTGTCGCGTTAAACTGCTTCATAAAATCGCCGAGAGTGTCACCGCGAATACCAAATGCGATTGCGCTTACTACCAGCGCAATACAACTTGCAGCAAATAACTCTGAGCGAGCGCTCGCAACATAACTTGATGAGCTTGAAGCTTTTGTACTCAATTTTTTCCCTCCGTGTCCGAATGAGTTCGCCAGCAACTTGGTTGCACCCGCCAAATAGCCCTTTTGTAGGCACAAATTGCGGGTCTGCAACTTCTTAGCGCTTAAATTCTCTTAAATTGATAAGATTTCCTCCTTGTATAATTCAAATTTTGCTGAAGTAAAGTTGTGGTATAATTCGAGAACCATAAAAAATACGGATGCTATTCTCTACAGCAAGAGTCAAAATTAATGATTAAGCCGGCTGATAAAAGCAAAATGGAGATGCCCGATTCCGAGTTTGTGCGGTTAGCAAAGCAAGGAAATACCTTGGCCTTTGAAAATTTATACCGGCGCTATAACGCCAAGATTTATAATTTCTCAAGGCTAATTGTTGGACACGAAGAGGATGCTGAAGATGCAACTCAAGAAGCTTTTGTACGCGCATGGAATGCTCTTGAGCAATTACGAGAAAGCGATTCGTTCAACGTATGGCTTCATCGTATCGCACTAAATGTTTGCAAAGATCTCCTAAAGAAACGTGCAAAAGCTTCGACAAATACAATAAAAATAACTTCGGATGATGAAAACAAAATTGAAGAAGCCCATATCGCTGGCAGGGAGCCTGACCCTTCTTCAAAGTTTGAAATTGAAGAAAAAAGGCGTGTAGTGGCAAGGGCAATTGAGGCATTAAGCCCAGAACACAGGCTTGTAGTTATAATGCACCATTTGGAAGGCATGGATATCGAGAGCATAGCCAAAATTCTTGGCACAAGGCGCGGCACTGTAATGTCGAGGCTCGCGCGAGCAAGAGAGGTCCTCCGGCGCAAGCTTGCGCCATATGTAGAACCATAGAGCCAATAATAAATATGCCATAAGCCAAAGATTCTCGACCATGCAAAAAACAAAATTAAGAGCACTTATGGGAAAGACCATGAAAGAATCGCAGAATAGAGAATGCACTGAAATAGCTTCTAAATTGGCTGATTACTCAGTTGGCGGCTGCAATGCGCGGCTTCGCCGCAAGATTGAAAACCATGTCGCTTCATGCTCAAAATGTGCACGAGAGCTCGAGTCTCTAGCCCGCACTGCAAGCCTAATACAAGAGGCTGGGCTAGAGAAAGCTCCTGATGCATGGAATGCAATCGTGGGCCGTCTCCAGCCGAAACCTTTGCATACAAGAATTGCCAACCCGATTTGGTGGTTTGCGCGACACAAACTTCATTCGGCGGCCGCTGCAGGCGCAGTTTTGATTACCATTGGCATCTTGCTATTTACAAGTATTCAAAATATACCAGAAATCGGAGCCAACACATATTTTGCGCGTCACGCTACTATGAGCTGGAATGAACCCTTTGCAGATAAGGCCGTCCTAGGGTTGGTGAGTTGTATCGAACTAAAAAAGGAGGGATCGCTGTGAGGAAGATTTGTGGATGGGCCCTAATCATTGCAACTTTCGTCATCCCGCAATTCGCTCTCGCAGCGATGTCTGCGCATGAAATAGTGGAAAAAACTTATTCTGCCGAGAAAAAAGCAACACTTCAAGGAATAAAGTTCGTTTCTATCCAGGTGGGCAAGGCGCCGGTGTCTTCGAAAGTCAGGGTATACCGAAGTCAAGGTCGTTCACGAATGGAATTCCTTACTGGCCCAACAGCTGGCACAATCATTATTGAAAGCAATAACTCAATAATTACGATTTCTGCAAAGCAGAAAATGCCAGCCGCTTGTTTGCAGCATAAGACAGGAGATTACCTTGGTCAGCTTTTTAAAAATTATGTGCCAAAGCTTGTCGGCTCGCAAAGCATAGCAGGCCGTAACTGCTACATAATCAAGCTTGAGCCGAAGTTTAGCGGCAATCCTACAAGCAAGATTTGGGTAGACAAGGAAAAATACATCATCCTGAGGACCGACTGGTATGGCTTAAATGGCAAACTTTTTAGTCTCAGCCGGTACGATAGCATAGATTTTTCCGCTAGGCCGCCTGACTCTCTATTCACCGCCCCAATTAAGCCTGAAAGTTCGGCTGTCTGTAGAAGCACTATGAACATAAATGAAGTTCGCAAGGCGGTGGGATTTACGCCACTAAAACCAAAATATCTCCCAACAGGTTACATATTTGATGGGTACTACATACAAACTTCACCCTGCGGTATATCATTCGCGGCCCTAAAATACGCAAATGGCCTAAACACTATTTCGGTTTTCGAAAGCAAGTGCCCATGTGCTGGTCCGGGATGCATGGCAGACAATCGCGGACAAAAGCGCAGGTTTGGCCGTGGAGCAAGATGTGGCCCAAATGGATGCATTTTAGCTGACCGTCCACACGCAAGAATGTTTCAAACAAGGGTTGGCGACATTACAATCGCCGTTGTAGGTGACGCACCCACGTCTGAGCTTGTGAAAATTGCTGAGAGTGTCAAGTAGTTTTTAGGAATGCAAAACGATTTACATCAGTCTAATAAATAGCAAAACTTCAAACCCAGGAGGATTGAAATGAGAACAAGAACGTATGTTTTAGTAGCATTTCTGATAATCCTAGCGCTTGCAGCAACGCTCGCATACGCCTATGGCCCAGGTCGCAGCGGCCCGAGAATGGCTGGTCCACCAGCAGGCTGTCCACGCATGGGGATAGGTCCTGTAGGTGGAGGCGCATGGTGGATGACAGCCCAGCCAAAAACTCCCGAGGAAAAAGCCTTCATAGACAAAGTCCGAGGATTGCATGAAGAGATTCGGACCAAACAGTTTGAGCTAGCGCGACTTCGAAACCAAAAGGGAACTGAAAAGCAAATCGCCAGCCTTGAGAATGAAATCGCCAAATTGCGCACCCAACTTCATGAGACCCTATGGAACAATCGTGAACTAGCAATGAAGTTAGGCGCAGGACCAGGTGTAGGAGCAACCCTGCCTGGCTGTGGAATATGGTGTAAAGGCTACCCAGGAGCATGCGAACAATGCCCGTTCAAAGATGAGTGCCCTTGTTATGGCAAGCAGGCTGGCAAACGCATCCAAGGCTATGTTTGTCCCAGAATATGCGCTCCTTGCTGCAATGGCGCTCCAGGGCAATGTGCAAACTGTCCATACAAAGATCAGTGCCCTTGTCCATATAAAGGAAAACCAGCCCCTGAAGTGCGACAAGGTCCTCCTGCAAAATAACAGGACGTTTTAAGCATCAATTAAGACCTCTAAATAAAGCCTATCGTCTTGCAACGATAGGCTTTATTTTAATGCAAACCTGCAACTTCGAAATATTACTTACTTCCTTTGGAGGAAAAAAGGTCGTCATCTAGAATTAAGAAGGTATGAAAGAGCTAACAAGACTCTTATTGCTAATCCTTGCTGTTAGTTTCTACCCGCCCCACCCGGTTGCGAAAGGAGAAGCTATTCGCATGAGAAAGGTGAAAGACCTTATCATCTATCGAGATGACATGTATTATTGTGCATTTCCTTCGTTAGTAGTCCGAAAGAACGGTGAAATTTTATGTACGTTTCGGCGGGCGCCAAACCGGAAGCTTTTGTGGGGCGGCAAGTATAGCCATACCGACCCCAATAGCTACCTTGTTCTAGTTCGGTCGAAAGATGGCGGTGAAACATGGACCAAAGAGCCCGAGCTTATCTACGCTCACCCACTAGGAGGTTCTCAGGATCCTTGCATGATACAGCTTAAGGATGGATCAATTGTTTGCTCAAGTTATGCTTGGGCGTTATTGCCACCCGAGGGCGTTGAAAAACATCAAAAGACTTTAAGTCATCCGCCATTTGGATTCCTGGGGGGTTATATCATGCGCTCGGACGACGGCGGCAAAACTTGGAAAGGCCCGTTTATACCGCCACCAGTTCCAGAAGACAAAACGCTAGACGTGCTAGGTAAGCCCTGCCCCGCTTACAATCGAGGCGCTATGATTCAGCGTAATGACGGAAAGCTGTACTGGGCCGTTGCTGCAAACGAAGGAAAACGCGACCGACTAACGTCTGTCCATCTTATGACTTCGTCGGACCGCGGCGAGACATGGGAATACGTTTGCCCAATTGCTAAGGACAGCAAGATTACACTCAATGAATCATCGCTGGTTGAAACAGCAAAAGGTGACATAGTTTGCTTTATACGAACGGCAAACTTTAATGATCATCTGGTAATCTCGCGTTCGACAGACGGCGGCAAGAGTTTCAAATGGGAAGATGGCAAAATCATTGGCCATCCATATCATGCAATACGATTAAAGGATGGGCGTGTGTTTTTAGTCTATGGCTATCGACATGAGCCATATGGGGTACGCGCGAGACTGCTGAATCCCGACTGCACCAATGTTGCCGAGGCACCGGAACTCGTTATCCGCGATGACGGAGGCAATGGGGATCTTGGGTACCCATGGGCGGCGCTACTTCCAGACGGGCGAATTCTCGTCGCATACTATTTCAACCAATCAGACGGCCCCAGGTTTATTGCAGGAAGCATAATTGAAATAAATTAACCCCGAATTCAAGCTAAGCCAAACGCTAAGAGTCTCAATTACCTAAATATCCAACCCACAGCTAGCATTCATGGTTCGGGCATCTTTGCAGATAACATCCTCAGGAAGTTTTCTGGCAAGTTGACACCAAGCTTTTGGAGCTCATGAACCTGCTTCCAAACCGCAGCATATTGGCATTTTACGAATAGCACACCCACAAGCCGCCTGCGAGCTTCGATGTCGTCTGGTTTTTCTTTAATTGCCAGCTCTAGCTCCCGGATGGCATCATCGAACTTCCCCAACTTTGCAAAGGCAATTCCTAGATTGTAGTGCAAATTTGGTAGGTGGGGGTCAATTCGCATAGCTTTTAGGTAGTGTGCTATTCCCTCTTCCACTCGGCTCTGACTAACCAAAAGGACACCAAGATTTGTGAGTGCCTCGGCGAAATCCGGTTCAATGCGAATTGCCTCTCTATAATTTGCTATGGCCTCATCGGTTCTCCCCAAATCGGCAAGCACATCGGCCAAGATGCAGTGAACTTTCGCATCGTTCGGCCTAAGCCTAAGACACTCATAGTAATGAGCAACAGCCTCGTCAGTCCTCCCATCCTTCACAAGCGAATCGGCAAGAGCTTGATGTGCATCTGCATCCATAGGCCTAAGCTTAAGCGCAACTTCGTAATGAGGAATTGCCTCGGCATGACGCTCTTTCTCGGCAAGGGCCAACGCAAGATTAAAGTGCGCTATGAAGTTGTCCTTTGTAACTGCCACTGTACGGCCAAATAGCGTTACAGGATTTCTCCAGTAACCAACTTGGACCCAGGAAGCAATTATAAATGCGATTAGAGCAGCAATACCAACAAAAGGCAAAACAGAAGAAAGGAATAAAAATCGGAGAGGAGCTTTTTCTTCCCCAAGCTCACACCTTCCAATTTTTGCCTTTGAACAACCAGCCACATCTGGTATTCCCCAAGCAATCAATATAAAGATACCAATAAGCGGAATGTACGTATACCTATCTGCCATCGCCTGTGAGCCAACTTGGACAAGACCAATGACGGGTACAAGCGTGCCAAGGTACCAAAGCCATCCCACGCCGAGGTAAGGATATTTTCGCATAGCTCGCAGGATAATCACAGTCAAGCAGAAAAGCACAAATGCTGAAATAATTACCTCCCAAGTAGGTAACGAATCCTCAGAATGTGGATAGAACACAGCTAGTCTCTGTGGCCAAATGGCTTTAAGGATATAGCTGACGTAGGAGACTAGTGCATTTGCCAACCTCACATTAAGAGGCAGGCTGTTCATCACGCGAGTAGTTCCACCTGCTTCTTGGGCAAGGTAAGTTATAAAACATGAAATTGCAGATAAGCAAAAAAGAGGGATTTTCTCCAATACGAGACTTTTAATCCCGCCTCTTGACATAATAATTGACGGAAAATTAGCGAATTTCCACCTATTTAGGGGCCAGTAATCTAAGAGGAGTAACACAAAAGGAAGGGTAACAATCATAGGCTTAGCCATAAGGCCAATAGCAAAGAATATGAATATCGGGATGTAGGTCTTAATTCCAGGACGCAGAGCATATCGAACATACGCCAAAATCGCCAGCATCCCGAAAAGGGCGCTTAATACATCCTTGCGCTCCGAAACCCATGCCACCGACTCTACATGGAGCGGATGAACTCCAAACAGAGCAGCTACGAAGCCGCTTTTCCAAACCGAGCCAGTCAACCTAAGAAGCAGGCCAAACAACAATATTGTGTTTATGGTATGAAACAACAAATTCTGAATATGGTGTCTGCCAGCATCAAGCCCAAAGAGTTGGCAGTCAAGCATATGGCTCATCCATGTTATGGGATGCCAGTTTGCCGCATAAAAAGCCGTGAAGCACCACTTGACTGCACCAGCGCTGAGTCCTCTATGCAGATGCACATTAGTTTGGATATACTGCGCATCATCAAAAAGAAACTCATATCCTAAGATGCGCCAATAAACAGCAACTACAACAAACACTAGGAGAACTGCAACAATATAGGCTTGATAATTGCCCTTCAATCTACGCATTTCGGAAGTAATTTGCCAGTCAATTGTATAGTTTTTTAATGTCTTTATTGTACACCAGGCTCGGGCATTTTGGCAGACAGCACTTTGAGTAAACTTTGGGACGGCCGTCCACCATTTTGGCGGCACAGAGCGATTTCCCTCCATGCTTCTGCATAGTTTCCATTAAGATAAAGTACTTCGGCAAGGTTTTCATGAATGTCTGGAAGATGCGGATTAATCCTAATAGCTTTCCTAAAGCAATTGATAGCGTCGGCATACATTCCTTTTTGAGCAAGCGCCACGGCAAGGTTGTTCTGAAGCATTGGATCACTAGGCCGAACCCGCACAGCGGCCTCGTATTCCCTCAAAGCTTCTTCCACCTTCCTTTGCTTAAGGAAGATATTTCCAAGATTTACATGGGCTCGCGCCTGATTGGGCTCAACCCGCAACGACGCACGATAGAATAAGACAGCCTCGTCAAAACGTCCCTCCTCTTCAAGTGCCGCGCCAAGATTATTGTATGCGAAATAATTGCCTTTCGTCACCCTCAATGAATGCTGGAACAGCCTAACTCCATCATGCCAATAGCAAACCTGAACCCATGTGCAAACAGCAAAAACTGCCAGCGAAATAACAGATGCGGCCGGTAAAATGGTTTGCGGGCGAATTTGGCTTCTGCCATTTGCCACTGACATCAGACTATTACCACAAAAACATCCAACCAAGTTGGGCACACCCCATGCAATCACTATGAAAAGACCAATAAGCGGGACGTATGTAAACCGGTCAGCCATGGCATGAGCGCCGAACTTCACTATACCGGACACAGGTATAAGCGTGCCAGCGTACCATAACCACCCAACGGCAATGTATGGGTGCCGTCGAAAACTGAGACAAGCCAAAAGCGTTATGCATAATAGTGCCAATCCCGCACCTATCAATTGCAAAGTAGGAATTGTCGCGCCGGGATGCGGATAAAAAACAGCCAAGTCTCTTGGCCAGAACATTTTCACAATGTAAACAACATACGACACCGTTGCGTTTGCTATTCTAACGCCAAGCGAGAATTCTGGACGCACATCAAGCGCATCTCCCTTCTCTTGGGCAACGTATGCAATAACACTTACAACCGCTGAGAGCAGAAAAAGGGGAATTTTTTCAACCACAAGTTTTGAAGATAAAGCATTTGCCTGGGTTTGTCGGTCAGCAAAGCCTGTAGCTTTCTCTTTTGGAGGGATGTTCGAACAAAAAATCCGCCCAATTGGCCAATAATCAAGCAGAAGGAGCACAAAGGGAAGAGTCACTACCATTGGCTTCGACATCAGGCCAAAGGTAAAGAAAACAACGACGAGAGCATATCTGCTGAATTTCGGAACTTTGCCATATTCGACGTAAGCCAATATTGAAAGTAAGAAGAAAAATGTGCTTAGAACATCCTTTCTCTCCGCAATCCACGCTACCGACTCCACATGAAGCGGGTGGATACCAAAAAGAGCAGCAACCAATGCACTTCTCCAGATTGAAAGGGTTGCGGTTTTGAGCACCAAAAGGAGCAAAATTGTATTTAGGATGTGAAATAGCAGATTAGTAAGGTGGTATCCAAGAGGGTTCAATCCCCAGATATGATAATCCAACATGTAGGAAAGCCAGACTAATGGATGCCAAAAGCATTGGTCGAAGGTCATGAAAGCCCACTTGATATTCTCGAGCGTTAATCCTGCTTTCACATGGTCATTCTGCGTCACATAGACAACATCATCGCAGTTTATAAATTTGGCGCCTAGTATTAGGGAAAATGCCACTGCTGTGAGTATTAAAAGAAAAAGTGCAATTATAAAATTAAGCCGGTGATTTGACCGCTTTCCCATGAGAAACACACGAAATGAAATGTTTTTAAAAAAAACAAAGACTATTGCTTTGACATTTTGAGTGAAAGCGCTTTGAGAAAATCTGCTGGGGGTTTTAATCCATACTTTTCGCTCAGACGCGCCTCCTTCCACGCCTCGGCATACTCTCCTTTATAGTATAGCGCCACAGCCAGGTTATTGTGAGCTTCCGCTAAATCGGGCTTAATCTCAAGAGCCTTGCGATACTCAAGTATCTCTTCATCGAGCCTTCCTTGCTCTCCAAGAAGGCTTCCGAGATTTAGATGGATAATCGCATCGCCAGGTTTGATTCGCAGAAGCCTACGGTAAAGAACTATTGCCTCCTCAGATTCGCCTCGGTCTGCAAGGAGGTCTGCCAATTTTCGCATGGCCACTATATGATTAGGATTGATGCGCAGAGCCTCGCGATAATGCTCAACAGCTTCGCCAAATTTACGCTGATGGGCTAAGGCTAGGGCGAGACTGACATGCACGTCGGGATCCTCTGGTTGGAGCGCAATTGCTTTTTGTGGTATGAAACTGCTTCTTCAATACGTCTTTCTCGAATAAGGAGATTTGCAAGATTGTAGTACGCTCCAATGTAGGAAGGATCATACTTAATTGCCTCTAAGAAATAGTCAATCGCTTTGTCAATTTTTCCCTCTTTTTCAGCAACCAAACCAAGGTTATTGTATGCCCTGGCTCCTGGTCTAAGTTCGACAGCGCGCATGAGGTATGCCTTCGCTTCGTTGATTCTGCCCTCCCTAATCAGAACGCCAGCGAGATTGACCATCGCAATAGAGTTGCCGTGTGTTACACCTACTGCACGTTTGAAAAGCGCAATGCTGTTCTGCCAATAACCAGTTTGAACCCAAGAACAGATTCCAAAGGCAATAAAAACAATGATGGCTGTGATTGGAAGAATAGAAAAACGAAAGAAACGAAAACAAGAAACTTGCTCTTTCTCTAATTCTCCTTTTTTGCCATCAATCCTAATGCACCCAGCCAGTTCGGGTAGTCTCCATGCAATCACAACAAAGAGCCCAATCATAGGTATATATGTGAACCGGTCTGCCATTGCATGGGCTCCGATTTGCACAAAACCAATCACGGGTACCAACGTCCCCAGATACCAAGCCCATCCTACTCCCATATAGGGCCCCCGGCCTGTAAGTCTGAGCACAATAATGGAGAGAAAAATCAATAGGAAGATAGCGCCAATAACTTGCAAAATAGGAATTGTATCCCGAGGATGAGGATAAAGAACGCCCAAATTGGTAGGCCAAATCATTTGGCGTATATACGCAATGTATGACACGGCGGCGTTTGCGAGTCTGATACCCAATGACATCTTATCCAGCGAACTTAACGCCCCACCTCTTTCCTGAGCAATATATGCGATGATGGATGATAAGATGGAAAGGATGAACAAAGGCACTTTCTCAAAGATTAACCTTTTATTACTCAGTCGAGTACAAACCAAATTAGAGGAACAACGGGAGAACAATGTGCGACCTAAGGGCCAATAATCAAGCAGAAGGAGAACGAAGGGAACAGTAACTAGCATTGGCTTTGACATCAGCCCCAGCACAAAAAATATTATTACTGGAATATAAGTTTTAATCCTTGGGAATTGGACGTACCGCACATATGCCCACATAGTGAGCATCCAGAAGAAACTACTCAGCACATCTTTCCTTTCGGCAACCCACGCTACCGACTCCACTCTTAGGGGATGCAATGCAAACAAGCCAGCGACAAAAGCACTTCGTTCGGCAGAACCGGTCATTTGCTTGAGGACCCCGAAAAGTAGAAGAGTGTTCGCGATGTGGAGAAGAAGATTGGTTAGATGGTAACCTGCCGGCTTCAAGCCATAGAGCTCATGGTCAAGCATAAATGAAAGCCATGTCAATGGCTGCCAAGTAGCAGCATAGACAGCGGTAAAAGCCCATTTCAGACTTTCGGCATTGAGCCCACGCTGAACAAAGAAGTTTTGCGTGACATACAGATTGCCATCATAGTCGGTGAATTCTGCTGTCAGGACTCTGCAGAAAGCCCCGAATATGGCAATTACCAACAGTGAACACAATATAAAGTTCAGCCGCTTGCCTGGAGAGCTCAACATAGTTCATGATGGAAACGAGCAATACAACGCCTAATAGTAGCCCGAAGTATAAGCTAATCTCATCCTTTCAATATTTGGAAAATACCTATTTCATTTAATTTTGCGTCCTGACAACTTTTTAGAAAGCGCTTTAATGAAGTCAGGGTTTGGCTTGATTCCATATTTCTGGGCAAGCTCCACTTCCTTCAAGGCAGACGCATAATTGCCTTTTTCAAAAAGTACCACTGCAAGGTTATTGTGTGCCTCAGCGAGGTCGGGCTTTATGTAGATTGCCTTCCGATATGCGCTTTCCGCGTCATCCAATTTGCCTTTGCGCTTATACATTAGCCCCAAACAATAATAAACATTTGGGTCGCTCGGATTCGTTTTCGATAATTTCAGGAAATGCGATATCGCTTCGTCAAGCTTCCCTTGGCGCGCTAGAACCAACGCAAGGTTGTACCTTGCCACGGCGAAATCCGGGTCTAGATGCAAAGCCATTGAATAGCGCATGACGGCGGCATCAAGCATTCCTAAACGCTCAACCACGGCGCCCAAATTATTCTGCGCCTCAGCTGAGTTCGGATGGTCTGCAGCTATATCGCTGTATACATCCATAGCCTCAACGTACCTGCCTGCCTGCACCAGGGCTTCCCCCAATTTATCACGGGCGTACTCATAACTCGGATTCAGCTTTATTGCCTCCCTGAACTGAACTACCGCATCATTGTACCTACCCATTTCCATAAAGCTATATCCCATATTAGCTGGACCCTCGGCGGTAATTGGCGGAACCGGATACGGCACAAGCAAAACAAGGGCAGATGGGATAACGCATAGAGCAGCCACGGTTAACACTTTCAAATTTCTTGAACAAAATGAATCTATAATGCGAACTACGCCAAAGCCAGCCAAAACCGCCAAAGCAGGCACCGCTGGCGCTCTATACCTGGAAGAGACAAAGAAAACCAGCAGACCAACAAACACACTAAGAGCATAAATTGCAAGCAATCCTGATTCCCTTATACCTTCTCGGCGTGATAAGACATAGCCGAGCACACCCAAACCAAAAATCGCCCAAAAAGGAATAAAAAGAGCTCGGAGCGCGGGCACGAACTTCCGCTCAAGGTAAAAATTATAATTACACGGCGCTTCCCTGTTGTGGACAGACCAAACGACTTTTTTCCCGAAGAGGCAGATATATGCTACCGGGTGCTCACGGATGAAACTCAATCCACGTCCAAGCCAGTAAGCAGAAGACTCGGATGCAGTCACCTCCCTCCCGAGCGCTTTTGTTGCCAGCGCCATTTCCTCTTTTTGCTGCTCCATAATAGAAGTTGTTAATCCGGACGGAATAGCACAAATTCCTATGGCCTCTGGGTTATTCCCATGCCAGAAAGTCATGCCGTAATTGGTTGAGATGGGTACAAATTCCCCACTTACCGCATAGTTTCGCGCTGTCACTGGCAACATAGCAAGTGAAATCCCTGCTAGCAACGGGATGAATATTCTTGAAAAATTACGATACTTATTAAAGTAGAGCCAAACTAAAACAAATACGATAAAGATAGACATAACAGGCCGACATATCGCAGATAAGCCTAGCAAAATTCCAACGACAAGAAATTTAAAAGGCGAGGGCTGGTCACAAGCTAACAAAAGAAGGAACATTGACGACAAACTTAGAGTTATTCCGAGGGTCTCGCTTAGAAGCTTGGACTCCAAATACGCGACTGGTGCATAGAAAAGGAGTAACATCATTGACACAATGCCAACCCAATGGCCAAATAATCTTCTGCCGAGCAGGTAGACAAGCATGATATTGAAGACGCCCAAAATTGCCTGAAAAATATAGACCACTACCAGCTTGTGACCGGCGATTCCATAAATCATCGCAAGCAAATAGGGATACAACGGCGCAAGGTAAAATGGCAACTGCCCATAGCCTTTCCCTGCGGTGATTCTCTGCGCCCAGGAGTCATAATATGATGAGTCACCCACCAACACAGAGTAGTACGGAATGTGAGCCTTGTATTGAATAAGATAGATAATTCGAAAGGTCACTGCCACTACCAATACCAAAGTAATCACAAGCCACTCTTGGCGACTGAGCTTTCCTATGGCGGGCTTGGAATCCGGATGTAGAACTTTCTTTCGCTTTGTGGCAGGCATTCGTGGCAAAACCCTCCACGAAGGTTGTTAACGTTAGTCAACTAGAGCAGTGTAATCGATAAACACCCATGGTGTCAAACGAGACTAACCTTGGCGTCTTCTATTTAACTTGCATGGGATCAAAAGATTTGCGGATAATATTTCTGAATATCTCTGGCGGTGCAATTACTCACTCGCAGGCTTTGGCATTTTTTGTGATAGCGCCTGAATAAAATGTGAATTTGGCTCCATGCCATACCTTCTTGCAAGAATGACCTCACGCCATGCTTTGGCATAATCCCCAGTTCTAAAATAAGCCACAGCCAAATTGTTGTGTGCTTCGGCTAGGTCAGGTTTGAGCCTAATCACCTCGAGGTATTCGTAAATTGCATTCTTGGCCCTGCCAGCTTGATAAAGAACGTTGCCAAGCGACAAGCGAATTTTTGGGTCTTCCGGCTCCAAAGCAACAGCAGCCGAGTAATGTTCAATTGCCTCATCAAGCTTACCTTTCTGAGCTAGCGAATCGGCAAGCAGAACGTGCGCGATTGCAAAGTTAGGTGCAATCCTCACAGCCTCATAAAACTCCATGATAGCCTCGTCCTCATTGCCCTGCTGTTTAAGCGCCATTCCAAGGTTCTTATGTGCCATAACATCCCTGGGATTTACAGCAAGAACCTGTCTAAACTCCTCAATCGCCTCGTCAAGCTTCCCCTGCCTGGCAAGGGCAATCCCTAGGTTATTTCGCACATATGTATAGTCAGGTTTCATATCCAGCGCCCGCTCAAATTGGGATATTGCCTCATCAAGCTTGCCTATGGCCAGGTAACTAACGCCAAGATTTCCTGGGCCTTCAGGCGTTACAGCAGGGATTGGGTAAGGAACAAAAGACAGCGCCAAGATTGGAATCACACAACCAGCCAGCCCCACTAACACACCAATGTCTCGCTCCCGAGTAGCTCTCAGCGCTTGGACAACCCCAAACCCGGCAAATATCGCCAGCGCCGGTACTGCTGGTGCTCTGTATCTAGAACTAACTGAAAAGATAACCAGGCTAAGGAATATGGAAACCACATAAAGAGCAACTAAGCTTGTCTCTCTAGGCATGCCTTTTAAAGGCCCTCGAAGGAAACCAAAGAGTGCTAAGCCGGCGAGCAAAGGGAACGGCAAAACTAAAAAACGCAGTATGGGTACAATTTCTTGCTCAAGGTAAAAGTTATAGCTACATCTTGATTCCCTATTGTGGAGAGACCAAACCACCTTGCGCATTAGAAGCCATAAAAATTCCCCCGGGTGGTTGCGAATAAACTTAATACCTTGCCCAAACCAATATGTAGCAGATTCAGACTGTTTCACCGGATGGCCGAGAGCTTTAGCCGCAAGAGCCATTTCTTCTTCGCGCTGGGCACCTATCGAACCGCTGAATCCCGGAAGCGGCGCAGAAACGCCGTTTGCGTACTCGTTATTTCCCTGAGCAAAGACGATGCCTCCATTTGACGAAATCAAGACAAAGTCATTACCAATAAAGTAGTTTCGCAGAGTGACCGGCAATATCGCTAATACAACTCCAAGCACCATTGGAAGAACACTTTTTGCTAAGGAACCCGTTTTCCGCTGTGATAGGAATACCCATCCAATAAATATGGCAGCAGTTATTAACGCATTCGCCCTGCACACCGCACTCAGACCGAGGAGGATTCCACAAACAAAGAATTTTGGCACGCTTTGCCGCTCGAGAACAATTAACAATAAAAGAATGGACCCAAGATTCAACGCTACCGAGAGCGTCTCGGTCATAATCTTTGGTTCAAGATAGATTAGAGGTCCATAAAAGAGCATAAAGATAATCGCGAAAATTCCCGAAGTATGTCCCAAAAGCTTTCGTGCAATCAAGTAGACCATGCACGTGTTAAGGACTCCCAGTATCATTTGAAAAACATAAACCAAAGCTAGGTTGTGGCCGAAAACCATGTATACCAACGCAAGCACATATGGGTAAAGCGGCGCCATGTAGAAAGGCATAGGACCAAATCCCTTTCCACTCGCCACCCTTTGCGCCCAGACATCATAATAGTAGGAGTCCACAATCACTTGGCTAAAATATGGCGCATTAGCTTTGTATTGGAGAAAGTAAACAACCCTGAGAAGGATTGCCAAGAAAAGAACAGCTCCAAGTGCGAGGTTCATCTTCCGGCGTTCAGTAGACATCTTTCTTATGTTCTTATTCACCATGCACTTTCTGGAAAGCACTTTTTGAAACCATGCTAGCGTGCGGTCAAAATTGCAAATCTGGCATTAACGCCAACTATGCTTTTACTCGGGCTCCTGCATCATGCTCGCGAGTGCCCGGATAAAAGAAGGATCACATGTTCCACCATTTTTATGACAAAGGCGGACTTCGCGCCAAGCACCAGAGTAATCACCTGTAACAAAGAGTGCAACTGCCAGGTTATTGTGTGCCTCAGCGTTGAATGGGTTAAGACGAAGTGATTTGGCAAAACTTGATACGGCTTCTGCAAATTTTTGCTGTCGAGCAAGCGCCATCCCAAGCCCGAAATAGGCAGACCAATCGCTTGGATTGATAGTAATCGCTTTCTTATACTCTGCCTCAGCTTCTTGAAGTCTACCTTGCCGAAGAAATGCCTCCCCAAGATTCTTATGGGCAACCGCAAAACCAGGCTTCATTTTGAGAGCTTCTCTAAACTGCTGGATTGCCTTATCGGTTTGACCGTTTATCAGATAACTCACTCCAAGGTCCATGGGCGCCTCAGGTGTCACACGCGGAATTGGATAGCGCACGAGCGATGGGAGGAAAGCGCCAACCAAACAGCATAGTGCCACTGTGAACATCATTATGTTCCGTTCGCGCCCATAATTCACCATTTCTGCAAGCCCGTAGCCAGCGAAAATTCCTAGAAAAGGCACGGCAGGAAGGCGGTAACGCGACGTGACAAAGAAAGCTAAAAGCACAATAAACGTGGAAAGCACATACAACGAGACAAGCATAGCCTCTTTCTTGGCTTTTTCTGCAAGAGACCGCAAAAAACCAAAGACACCCAACCCAAAAATGAGCGCAAAAGGTACGGGCAACCACCGCAGAAATGGAACAAGCTGCTTCTCAAGATACAAATTATAGCTACATGGAGATTCTTGATTGTGGAGGGACCAGATGAACCTACGGCCAGTAAGCTTGGCAAACAAGAGCGGCTTTCCCCAAATAAATCCTAGCCCTTGTTTAAGCCAATATGCCGATGCTTCTGAAGGTTTAAGTTGCCGACCAAGCCTTCTACTCGCTATTGCTATTTCCTCAGCCTGCTGGTCCATTATCGAGCCAGTAAAGCCCGGCAGAACCACCATGCACGCCCCATCTGCTTGCCTATTATTTCCTTGGGCGAATGTGACTCCTACATTCGTTGAGATGAGAGCAAAGTCTTTCCCTATGAACTGATTGCGCCCCGCAACAAAGAGTAACGGAACCATAAGCCCAACAAGTACCCAAAGGACAGCACTTTGCCCTTTCTCGACCCGCGACCACCAAAGCCAGCCAAGCACCAAAATTGCCGTGAGAAGCGCGGTTGGCCTGCAGACTGCAGTTAATCCTAGAGCAAAGCCAACTACCAAGTACTTCCAAGCGGCAGGTTTATCCACCGCTTTTAGCAAAATTAATACAGATGCTAGGCTCAGGGTAATAGCTAAAGTCTCGCTCAGTATTTTGGCCTCAAAAAACATCAGGGGTGCATAAAGAGCAAGGATAATAATGGCAAGCAAGCCCGAGATATGGCCGAATAGCCGACGTCCTACCAAATAAACAAGCGCCAAATTCAATACACCAAGTACTGCTTGGAAAGCGTAAACAACGGCAAAATTTCGACCAACGCCCATATAGATTAACGCGAGAAAATACGGGTAAAGTGGCGCAAGATAGAAAGGCTTTGAGCCATACCCTATTCCTCTTGCTATCCTCTGCGCCCAATCATCATAATACTGTGAGTCCACTACCAAGCCTGAGTAATATGGAACGTTAGCCTTGTACTGAACAAGATAGGCAACTCGGAGCAGTGCACACAGTAGAAGCACGATACATAAAGCTATAACTTGCCTGTTAGTAACAGCTACGGTACTTGAAACGACCTCTTTCTTCTTGCGCTTCTTACTCGGCATAGTAACCCTCATGCCATATTCAGAAAATAACACTTTAACTTAATTAGGCGCGATTGATATCTCATGATGAGGTTTAAATTTTCTATATTTGCTGTTAATTATCCTTACAAGCTCTGGATTTGGGGCATAACCATATTTACGGCAGAGTTCAATTTCATGCAAGGCCTCAGCATGCTTCCCATGCACAGCTAGAATTACTGCAAGGCCATAGTGTGCCTCCGCCATTTGCGGCTGAATGGAAATTGCACGATGCAAATGCTTTTCCGCACTGCGGAAGTCACGCTTCTGAATAAACAATAAGCCTAGGTTGCACAAGACATCCGCGTCCAATGGGTTGAGGCGCAAAGCCTCTTTATAGTGGGCAACGGCGTCATTAAAACGACCAATTTCGGAGAGGAGGAGCGCCAAATTGTAGTGAGCCTCCGCATAGTTTGGATTCGCAGCGATTGCTTTTTGATATTCTTCAATTGCCTCGTTGATTTTCCCTTTGCTAGCAAGAATAGAAGCAAGGTTGTTGTGTGCTTCGGCAAAGTCAGGCTTTATCTGAACAGCGGCAATGTAATGTTCGACCGCCTCCCCAATACTGCCAACCTCCTTCAGCGCACGCCCAAGATTTAAATGTGCAAACGGATACAGAGGTTCGATTTCTAGCGCTCTTGAGTACCAAATAATCGCATCATCAATCTGATTCAAGCGTTCATACGCGAGCCCCAGGTTGTTGCATGCCAATGCATTGTTGGATGTAACCGCAATTGCACGCTTGAATAATTTGATATTATCATGCCAGTAACCAACTTGTATCCAGGCGCACAAGGCAAAAGCTATTATGCAGGCGCAGGCAGTGAATATAAGAATAGGCGACCTCTTATTTTCGCTTTCATTGCTTGCCTCATCCAACCATGCTCTACATATCAAATCCGGAAGCCCCCAAGCAATCATTATGAAAAGACCAATCAGCGGCACATATGTGAATCTATCTGCCATGGAAAACATGCCAACTTGCACGAAGCCAATCACTGGTACCAGGGTGCCAAGATACCAGAGCCACCCAACGCCCATGTAAGGCATTTTTTTAGAAGACCGCAAGGCAAACACAGAGACTAACAACAGAATAACACCTGCTGCAATAGCCTGCCAAATTGGAAGGTTATGGCCAGGGTGTGGGTAGAATGCAGAAAGATTTCGTGGCCAGATCATCTTCCATATGTAACCTGCATAGGAAATAATGGCGTTCCCAAAACGGATGCCAAATGTAAATCCGCCACTCAGTGCATTGTTCGATTCCTGCATCACATACGCTAAAACCGAAAATACCGCTGAAAGGATAAATAAAGGTATCTTTTCAATCACTAGTCGCGAAACTGGTGTTTTCTTGTCCTCTGAAGAACTAGTCGGTTGCGGGAACCGGACAAAGGCAGTGCGCTGGAGTGGCCACCAGTCAAGAAGCAGGAGGAGAAATGGAAGCGTAACAAGCATTGGCTTGGACATCAAACCAAGGACGAAAAATACAATTACGGATAAGTAAGTCCTAACACGCGGCAAATGAACATATCGCAAATATGCCAAGAGTGTAAGCATCCAGAATAAAGTGCTCAGAAGATCTTTTCTCTCAGCCACCCATGCTACCGATTCTACATGAAGTGGGTGAATGGCGAACAATCCCGCGACAAAGGCACTACGCCAGACTGATTTCGTAGCTTTTGACAGGAAGCTAAATAGCAACAAGGTATTGAATATATGTAGCAATAGGTTTGTAAGGTGAAAACCCCTCGGCGACGAGCCTTGAAGCTTGACATCCACCATATAAGAAAGCCAAACGATGGGATGCCAAAATCCAGCATAGTTTGTTGTTAGTGCCCATTTAATGTCATCAAGAGTCGGTGGATGCTGGAGACGAGGATTCTCCACGATATAAGCTTGGTCATCAAAAACAAAGCCGTGGCCCTGCACTTGCCAAAAGGTAGCGATTGTCAAAATAACAAGAAGCAAGCCAAGTATTATATTGACACGCCAAAATTTAGGACTTTCTTTATTTTCGACTTGTGGTTCTCGAAACATGCAAAACGCCTTCAAGGCTTGAGAAGTTTAGCCTCAAGGAGCTTAACCAAATTTGGATTAGGAGCGCCCCCATACTTTCGGCACAACATAACCTCTTGCCATGCATTTGAATACTTGCCCTGCAAATAAAGAACAAGAGCAAGACCCTCATGTGGCTCAGGTCGGTTAGGCTCAATCTCTAAAACTTTATTGTAACATACTTCTGCTTCTTTGAGCCTGCCCAGCTTCGACAAAGTCATTCCCAAAGCATTCCATGCGCCTGAGTGATTGGGTTTCAACTGCACAGCTTTCCTAAATTGGTCAACTGCCCCCTCAAGCTTCCCCTGGTCCAAAAAAGCAAGCCCCATTCTATAGTAGTCCTCTGCTGTCGTTGCAGAACCGCCAACTAGACTTCTAAGCAGTCTTTTAAGGTTCCTTTGCGCGGCAGCGTATGTGGGGTCAAGTTGAATGGCTTTTTCAAATTCATCTTTTGCCTGGCTGGAATTGCCCATTTTCGCGAAAACAACGCCCAAATTATTGTGCACAATTGCAGATTTTGGATTTATTTTCAATGCAAGCATGTACTGCTCAAAAGCTTCTTGAAGCCTTCCTTTTGCTTCAAGGCTTATGCCCAGATTGATATAGGCGTCAAAATACCTAGGAGCTATCTCCAAAGCCTTTCGATAAAAAGGTATTGCCTGGTCGTGTCTTTCTTTTTTTGCAAGCGCCAGCCCTAGCGCGTTGAGAGCAAAGTAGTTCCTATGTGATATCTGGAGCGCTCGGCTGAATAGCGTGATGTTATTGCGCCAGTAACCAATTTGGATAAGAGTTGAAATCATGAAAGCGATGAGGCACAAGCCCCCTGTGATTGGGAGGACGCTGTAACGACGAAAAGCATGAAGCGGAAGCTTTTCGTTCCTATTCGCTGCCAATTTCCCATTTACACCCGCAAATTCAAATAGGCTGGGGACTCCCCATGCAACTACCACAAATATTCCTATTAATGGTATGTATGTGTATCTATCCGCCATCGCCTGTCCGCCCACTTGTATAATGCCGATGACTGGAATAAGCGTTAATAAATACCAAAACCACCCGAACACCAAGTAAGGATGTTTTCTTGCCGTTCGGAAAGCTAACGCCGTTATGGCAATTATAAACAATCCCGACAGAATGCCTTTCCAAGTCAGCTGTTTCAGCTCAGGGTATGGGTAGTATATAGCCAAGCGAGCAGGCCAGAACATATGAAATAAATAGCCAATATACGATAGGAAGGCATTAAGAATGCGACTTGGCAGTGAGGAAACATTAAGGACAGACATTGCCCCACCCGATTTTTGCGCGACAAACGTCACAACACCAGAGGCCAGCGCCAATATAAACAATGGAATTTTCTCGATTAACAAGCCTCTAATTTTGCTTGGAAAACAATTTAACGAAGAACTACCAATAAACCCCATGCGCCCAATAGGCCAAAAATCCAAGAGAAGAAGCACAAGCGGGAGCGTTACAAGCATTGGTTTGGACATGAGGCCTAGTACATATAGCACAATCATCAAAATGTACGTACATGTTGTGGGAAATTTCACATACCTAGCGTACGCCAAAAGGATAAGCATGAAAAACAAAGTACTCAAGACATCTTTTCTTTCAGCTATCCATATGACCGATTCCAAGCGAAGCGGGTGTACGGCAAACAGTGCGGCAACGAAAGCACTTCTCCACACATAGCCGGTTAGCCGTACCAGCAAGATGAATAAAAAGAAAGCATTTGCCGAATGAATTAACAGATTAGATAGCCGGTGCCCCCAAGGCTTCAAGCCATAAATACTGCAATCAACCATGTGCGCCATCCAAGTGAGAGGATGCCAGTTAGCAGCGTACATTGACTTAAAAGACCAAACCAATCCATTGGCGGTGAGCCCCTGGCGGACATGGAAATTTTGGAGCAGATACTGTTCATCATCATAGACAAATTGATTGTAAAGGGCTGGGGAAAAGACAGCAAAAGTTCCTATTATAATAATAAGACCAATTTTGAGAATAAGGCGTTCATTCATTCGGCAACCAAGCTTTCAAGTCTAGCAAAGAGAATTTTCGTAAGGGAAAAGAAAATCTTTCAAAGCCTAATCATTTTGACTTACCTTTGCTACAGTATAGTATCCTAACGAAGGAAGTCAACCAAAATATGTTGAATATCTGGGCGTTGGTATAGTCTTCGACTCATCCTAAAAACTATAATTAATGGTGATGGAATGGAAAACATAATAACTGTAGATGTTGGTCACTTAATCAATGCAAAAGACATTTCAAATTTCCTCTCCGAATCCGAAATACGTAACCTCGCCAAAAATAACGCTTCTGCCTTTGAAGAAGTACGGGCATCGCTGCAAGACTATTCCCTTCCAATCAGTCGAGCTTGGACCTCAGGCTCTACGATTCAAGAGACAAAACTGGTTGCCCAAGAATTAAAAGAGAAGTATCAGAACGTACTTCTGATAGGCATCGGCGGCTCAACCCTCGGATTCAGGTCAACGCTTCAATTCCTAAAAGGGCCTTTCTATAATCTCTTTGGCTCGCCTCGCATGTTCGTGCTCGACAATGTGGACGCCGTTTTGGCCGAACAGCTGGCTGATTTACTTGATTTCAGAAAGACCGCCTTGGTGTATATAAGTAAATCAGGCTCCACACCTGAACCAGCTGCGAATTTCTTGTATTTTTATAAAAAGTATAAGGATGCGGGCGGGAATCCCTCCGATATAGCCATCATTTGCGACAAAAAGAACAACGGAATCAATCACATAGCCCAGGAACTCAGGTGCCACCTATTGCATATTCCAGGTGATCTTCCCGGCAGATATAGTGTACTTTCACCAGCGGGCCTCCTACCCGCTGAACTCGTAGGCATCGACTCCGATGGCCTCGTAAAGGGTGCAACAAAAATACACGAGGCAATAGTTGGCAAATACAACAATGAAAATGCAATTCTAATGTTAGGGTCAGCCCTTGCGGCACTTGCAGACAAAGGTAAGAAAATCCATGTTTTATTTAACTACGGCAATGTGCTTTCGGAATTTGGGCTGTGGTTTGAACAACTTTGGGCAGAAAGCCTGGGCAAAGAGACTTCAATAACAGGGGAAGTTGTTCATTCAGGTACAACTCCTTTTGCGGCGCTTGGTGCAACAGACCAACATTCTGTACTCCAATTGTTCAAAGAGGGGCCGAACGACAAAGTCTACGGCTTCGTCACCATTGATTCATGGCCTGCCTCCACCAAACTGACAAATGAATTCCCTTCTGAAGTCGAGTATGCCTATTTCGGGGGCCACACGCTTAGCGATTTGCTCAAAGTAGAGCAGCTCTCAACCGAGATGAGCCTTGTAAAAGCTGGACGGCCTTGCTACCGACTGATACTCCGCGACATCTCCGAACCAACCATTGGCGGCCTATTCTATTTCATGGAGACGCTAACCATATTCGTGGCAAAGCTCTGGCATGTCAATCCATTTAATCAACCGGGCGTAGAGGAAGGCAAAAACATGACCTATGCCCTTATGGGACGGGCGGACTTTGCACCAAAGCGGCAGGAATATGAAAAAGCGTTGGAAACATTCATGAATCAAAGTTACCCATTGACATTGTAGTTTCGGATTTGCAAAGGAGGAACAAAGCTCATCCATAGTGAAAATCAATGATGGAGCAGAAGTCCGGCCCAAAAAACCGACAGGACGGTCAGATGCCGGGCTTCTTTTTTGAATACAATAACCTATTTAGTAGTGTTAGAGGGGGTATCAATGAAACGACCCGAGTTTAGAAACGAAGCATTCCAAGACTTCTCGAACCCTGAGACCCGCGAGAAAATGCAAAAAGCGATTGCAGAGGTAGAAAAAACATTTGGCCGCGAGTATGACTTAGTAATCGGCGGCAAGCATGTAAAAGCAAAGGATCAATTCGCCTCACACAATCCGTCCAATCCCGACGAAGTGCTGGGCCTTTTTCAACTAGGCACGCCAGAAGTTGGCATTAAAGCAATTGAGGCGGCGCTAAAGGCCTTCGAGACATGGCGGTTCACTTCGGCAGAAAAAAGAGCAGAATTTTGCTTCCGCCTGGCCGACAAACTTCGCCAAAGGAGAAACATGTTCGCCGCTTGGCTCATACTTGAGGTCGGAAAATCATGGGTTGAAGCAGATGCCGACATTGCAGAAGCCATTGACCTAGTCGAATTTTACGGCCATGAGGCGTTAAGATATGGTGCACCCCAGCCAGTGACCCCTTACCCTGGCGAGGTACCCAGCCTCCGCTACATCCCGCTCGGCGTTGGAGTTGTAATACCACCATGGAACTTTCCTGTCGCAATAATGGCAGGTATGACGACAGCAGCTTTTGCCGCAGGAAACACAGTGGTACTAAAACCATCGAGTCAAGCTCCGGGCTGTGCAACCAAATTCATGGAGGTATTGGAAGAGCTGGACCTACCGCCAGGGGTAGTGAATCTCGTCACTGGTCCCGGGGGGAAACTAGGCGAAGCGCTTGTGGCGCACCCGAAAACTAGGTTCATCTCATTCACCGGTTCAAAGGAAGTTGGCCTTAGGATAAACGAACTTGCTGCCAGGCACCAGCCTGGTCAGATATGGATTAAACGCGTAGTTGCCGAAATGGGAGGAAAAAATGCCATCATCGTAGACAGCGAGGCGAATCTAGCTTCGGCAATCGAGGGTGTAACAGTTTCCGCATACGGCTATCAGGGCCAAAAATGCTCCGCATGCTCACGTGCCATCGTGCTAAAGGAAGTATATGACGACTTTGTAGACGGCCTTGTCGAGCGGGTGAAAAAAATTACAGTAGGCGACGTCAGAAACCCTGATAATTATATGGGGCCAGTAATCAGCCTAGATGCCATGTCTACAATACTTGACTACATTGAGATTGGTAATCGTGAGGGGAAACTAATACTCGGCGGCAAGAAAATTGAGGAGCTGCCCGGCTACTTTATCGAACCCACGATTTTTGAGGGAGTCGACCGAAACGCCGTTATAGCCCAAGAAGAAATATTTGGTCCAGTGCTGGCAATTATCAAAGCCAAGAATTTCGACGATGCTCTCGATATCGCAAATTGCACGGAATATGGACTCACTGGGTCTGTTTATTCGACTAACAGAAAGAAATTGGAGAAGGCTGCCGATTTGTTCCACGTAGGGAATCTTTACTTCAATCGGAAGTCAACAGGCGCAATGGTTGGAGCACATCCCTTCGGTGGATTCAATATGTCCGGCACAGATTCAAAAGCCGGGGGACGTGACTATCTGCTTTTGTTCAGCCAGGCAAAGAGCATATCCGAGAAGATAGTCTAAAAATTAGTTGATATTTCGAAATTTATAGGGTATAATGTTTAAGGCAAGCATGTATTGAGCCTCGAGTGTGTTTGATTCGTGCTGCGAACTGTTCTTTCTCTCGGGATCGTTCGGCGCAATGAATTAGCCCCGTGGCTAAAAAGCTTGCTGATTTCAATACGCGGGACAATGGTCCCAGAAAGAGGAGAGCAGTTGGCAGTAAAGTCACTGTATGTAGGCAATTTGTCCTACCAAACCACGGAAGAGGAACTTGGAAGCCTCTTTGAGCCGTGGGGTCCTGTTAGCGATGTAAGAATCGTTGCTGGACGCGGATTCGGATTCGTAGACATCCCTGAGGAAAACGCTGGGGATGCAATCGAGCAGACGAACGGCAAAGAATACCAGGGCCGGACGCTCACCGTAAACGAGGCTAGGCCGAGAGAGAGCCGAGGCGGTGGGTTCGGCGGTGGTCGTGGCGGCTTCGGTGGTGGAAACCGAGGCGGCGACCGTGGCCGAGGGCGCGAGCGCCGAGAGCGCTGGTAAGCCTATTATAGCTTAGTCTGATTCCGAGAAAAAGGGAAGGTTTTCAAACCTTCCCTTTTTTCTTTTTTGGGCCGCCAACGGGACCGTGCAATTTAACTTGCCAAATGCGCAAGCTAACCAGTAAAAATACAGTTGACACATTCCAAACTGAAAGCTATACTGTAATTGGTTGCTTCCCCATTCCTGCAGGCTTCTATTGCCTATTATCTCCCCCGGGATTAACCATTAAAATTTTTAGGAGGCATTAAAATGAACCGAATTTTCCCAGTACTGCTCGTTACATTAGGGATTCTTGCGTTTATCTTGCCATCAACTGCTAGCGTGCCGACAATGATTTCGTATCAAGGCAAGTTGACCGATGCCGCAGGCAACCCATTGAACGGCACCTACAACCTTTCCTTTGCAATATACAACGACGCAACTGCAGGCTCTTTGCTTTGGACAGAGACTCAAAACAACGTGCAAGTAAGCCAAGGGTTATTCAATGTACTCTTGGGGTCGGTCAACCCCCTCCCCGACAGTGCTTTCACAGGACTGACGTGGCTTCAAACCTCAGTAGAAGGGAATATTCTGACACCGAGGGTCAGAATTGTCAGCGCCGGATATGCACTTCGTTCAAAAAAAGCAGAGGAAGTAACACCTCCGCTAATCCTCTTGGGAGCAATTGATTCTCCCAATTCCCTTATTTCTGCCACAAACTCCGGAACAGGACCAGCTGGTAGCTTCCGGTCTGAGGGAGGCCATGGTTTGGTAGTTACAACAACCGCAAAAAGCGGCGCCAGCGCGTATTTTGGCGTAGACAACGCAACAAGCAGTGCCACGTCGCTACAGGCAGCAAACGTGGCACTGGGAAAGGCAGGGGATTTTAGCATTTATAATTCTTCAAATAGCTCACCTGCAATATACGCCTATACTAATGGACTGGGGCCAGCTTTAAGAGCCCAAGCTACCGGAAGCGGATTTGCAGGCGAATTGTTGGGTTCTGCATTTGTAACCGGAAATCTAGGAGTAGGTACGAGTAATCCAACATCTAGGCTTGATATTGCTGGCACGGCACAAATGACGGGTTTCAAACTCACTACGGGAGCAACAAACGGATATGTGCTTAAGTCTGATGGAACGGGCAATGGCACATGGCAAGCAGACGGACTAAACCTTCCATTTTCCACAACATTTTCTAGCAGTTCCACGCTATTCTGGCTCAGAAACAGTGGCTCGGGAGGAGTGATATATGCCAACAGCCAAGGTGCCGGAGACGCAATATACGCCTTGTCTTCTGGAACTGGTTAAGCAGGAAGCTTTTCAATAAACAGCGCCAGCAACTCAAATGCTTTGTTTGCGTCTACTAATGGAAGCGGGCACGCAGTGAGTGCTATTAATACAGGCACAGGGAATGCAGGCAACTTCCAGATTAATAACACCAATAGTTCTTCAAATGCCTTGTACGTAACCACAAACGGCAGCGGCGATGCAATTTACGCATTCTCAGTATCGGGTAGAGCCGGGTATTTCAACGGCGATGTGTACGTCGCAGGAGACCTGACCTTCCCTAGCGGCAAGCCTAGTGTGCCTATAGCCTATGGAATCGTCAATTCAGACGGAACGTTACAGGCGGGCACTTCAGGCGTAAGCAGCACCTGGGATTCTGCAAACCAAGAGTATAGAATCACTATCCCCGGTGGGTACAGCACCCTAACCCACGTTGCAGTTGCAAACGTTGTGGGGTTAACAGGGCCCAGATTTGCCATGGTTAGCTCGGCTTCAAGCAAGCTAATAGTGACTATCTTTAACTTGTCTGACGCAAAATCCCAAGGAATTTTCAATTTCGTTGTTTATAAACCTTAGCTAAAAACAGGATAAGCTGAATATATTTACTCTTTGGGCCCATTATTGTTTTTCTTGCATTTTATTCTTCTTCAGTGTATAATAGGGCTAGCTCACCAAATAAACGTGAGGAAAAGATGGAAGGCATTCTTGTCGCTACGTACCGCTGCAACGCACGGTGCCATATGTGCAATACCTGGCAATTTCCAACAAGCCCCGAACAGGAAATGGATCCAAAGTACTATGAACGGTTTCCTAGACTTAAGTTCTTGAATATCACAGGCGGCGAACCATTTCTTCGCGAAGACCTTGAAGAGATTGTAAACATTGTTAAGCCAAAATGCGACCGAATATGCATAAGCACAAATGGCTACTTCACAGAGAGGATTGTTGCACTTGCGGAAAAATTCAAAGGAGATATTGGCATACGCATCAGCATCGAAGGTCTTCCCGCGGCGAACGACGAACTTCGCGGCATCAAAGACGGCTTTGACCACGGCTTGCGCACGCTTTTGCAACTTAAGCGCATGGGAATGAAAGATATCGGTTTTGGAATCACCGTTTCCGACCGAAACGCAAAGGATCTATTAGAACTTTATGAGCTGGCAAAGCATCTTAAAGTAGAGTTTGCCACTGCAATTGTTCACAATTCCTATTACTTCCACAAATTTGACAACGAGATTACAAAAAAAGAAGAAATAACGGAATCTTTCACCGAACTGATTCGCGAGCTTTTTAAAACCAAAAGACTGAAAAATTGGTACAGAGCTTACTTCAATCACGGCATCATAAACTATGTAAATGGCGGCAAGCGCCTATTGCCTTGCAATATGGGAACAGATGTCTTTCTCTGCGAGCCCTGGGGCGATATTAAGCCTTGTAACGTGCTTGATGAGGTCATGGGCAATATTAAGGAGCAAACGTTCGAGGAGATATGGGCTAGCCCACGAGCAGAAGAAGTTCGCAAGATGGCATCCAATTGTGGGAAACGATGCTGGATGATAGGAAGCGTCGCCCCAGAGATTAAAAAGCGAAAATGGTACGTCCTAAAATGGATACTCAAGAATAAATGGAACTATAAGCCTTGTTTCGACGATTAATAAAAGCATTCGAATACAGGTCGCTAAAAGCGCCAAACAGGCCAGCCGTGTTTTGCAATAGCATCATCCACCTCACGGCTCGGCACCAAATATAGAACCAGCAAACGATATCCTCCATGGAGAGGTATCTCCAACATTCTTGAGCCAGCCGGAATAGACTTCAAAGTTTCTCCGCCATGGAGTATTCGACGGAAAAAATGAGGGATGTATTCACGTGCTGTTTCGCCTGGCCCAATGAGAAGCGGATGGTTGATAACAAGATTAACTCTACGCTTTAACATATAATCCACAGTAGCCAACCTTTGGTGGCCTGGATAGTCCCCAATTACCGTTCCATACCTCGCCACCCAGTGGTCATTAATCCCAAGCATATCGAGCGACTGCAATTCAGAGTAGTATGGAATTGCACCTGCAGGCGTAACACCAATTAACACCTTAGAGCCCTTTGGTAAAGCCTCGCGGAGCGCTAAGCCCATCTCAATCCAACCAGGCTGGCCATTCCTGCCAATAACATATTCGTATTGTTCGGGTATGGTGCTAATTCCATTCTCGTTCAAACCAGTCTGATAGAAAGTTCGGCCGACAGTCATATATTGCAAAGAGCCTGACAAAACCAAAGCAACAAGCGCGACCTGAACTGCCTTTTGCTTTATGAACACACATGAAACCCAAACAATCAGCACGAATATGAACGGCATCACAGGCACAATAAAGCGAAACTCCATAAAATCTCCGCCAACCTTCACAACATACGCTAGCCAGACAAGCGTTACGACTGCTGGCATAGCCAGGCGCGAGTTCATATTTTTTGCTGCTGCAATTACCAGTAGAGGGAAGACAAATAGCCAATATGATGAAAAAAATGCATACACATATTTAAGTCCGCGAATAGGCGAAGTGATAGAAGACGCCTTTGCGTAGAAGGTATTTGGCAAAACCTCACCATAATAACCAATCTTCCAAAATACCCATGCGCCTATAATCACAACAATTGGACCTATCAGTGCAAAAAGCAAAGCTACTTTCCTGTTACTCTTCTCGCGCAAAATAAGGTAACCGCCAACCCCAAGCCAAACGGCCACAGGAAGAGCCGAGTCGGGCCTTGTAAGAACTGCCAGCGCGGATATAAGCGATAGAAATAACGTGCGCCCAACCTTGAACGACCCTTGTTTCATCGAACCTACAGCAAGATACACAGCGATTACAAAAAAGGCAGTCTGCATTTGCGTCTCAAGACCGCCAGTAGCATAACAGCTGAACGAATAGTTCGTGCCAAGCAAAACAAGAGTGAGTATACCGAGCCAGTGTGACTCCAGAAGCGAAACTGCCAACTTATAGGTGAATGCTAACGTGAGAGCAAAGAAGGCCATCCCCATAAAGAACGAGAAAGTGACAGGATCATGCTTCAGATAGTGGGGAATCGCCATTGCAAGCGTCCACAGGAAGTTTGTGTAACCTTCCAGCCGCTCACCATAATTCCAAACTAAGCCATTGCCTTCTGCTAAGTTACGCGCATAGCGGAAGGATATAAAGGCATCATCCTGAATGAACCTGTTTGCCCAAGCGAAAAACAACAGGGCAACAAAAACAACAAACAACACACATCGAAAATCGATTTTTGATAGACGTTTGAACATTCTTCCCAACATAGCCGCTTGTATCAATTCTCTGCTCCAAGCTTAGATACCTTCCATAGTTGCCCATTGTAAGTAATATCCACTATAATGGCTAGAAATCCACGAATTAACTTCAAATAAAGAGGTAAATATGAAGGTGCTTGTTCTATGTCTTGCAACATTTTCAATCATAGCATCAACCGTGCATGCTCAGCAAAGTTCACCTTTGAATACCCTTAATGTTCGGGACTTTGGAGCGAAAGGTGACGGAGTTACCGATGATACTCCCGCATTCGAAGCAGCGCTCAAAGCCGCCGGCGAAAGCGGCACAACCGTCTTCGTTCCCATTGGCAACTATCTAATAAAATCGCACATCAAAATACCAAACAATACTACGCTCGAAGGTGTATGGAAGATTCCCACAGCATTCAGTCAACACAAAGGAAGCACTTTGCTTGCAGTTGAGGGCGAGAATTCAGAAGATGGGCCAGCGTTTATCACCCTCGGCGCCAACTCAACAATCAAAGGAATTACAGTTTTCTATCCAAACCAGAAGCCAGACTCCATCAAGAAATATCCATGGTGTATTTCCTGCGCTGGTGGAGACAATCCCTCTATCATTGACTGCCTGCTAGTAAATCCATACCAAGGTGTGGACTTTGGCACGAATCCATCTGGTCGGCATTATATACGCGGCTTGTATGGCCAACCTCTTAGGCGAGGTATTTTTGTTGATAAATGTTATGACATCGGCCGAATCGAAAACGTCCACTTCTGGCCTTTCTGGAACTGGGATGAAACAACCGGCATCAGGGAATGGATGACAAGAAATAGCGAGGCATTTATTTTTGCCCGCACAGATTGGGAATATGTGTTCAATACTTTTTGTTTTGGCTATTGTATTGGCTACCGATTTATCAGCAAAGAAAACGGGCCAATGAACGGCAACCTGCTTGGAATTGGTGCAGATGCATGCAACATCGCCGTCCTCGTGGAACAAACTCAGCCGCCAGGGCTACTCATCACAAATGGCGAATTTGTCAGCTTCCTCGGCGAAAAGCCAACAGAAGTCGTGGTAAAAGCCTCGCATACTGGCGTTGTATCATTCCAAAACTGCTCATTTTGGGGACCGGCGCACCAAATCGCTAGAATTGCAGGCACGGGCACCATCTCCTTCAGTAACTGCAACTTCTGCCAATGGGATGCCGAAGGGAAAAATATTCCAGCGATAGAAACCTTTGGCGGCAATTTGCTCGTAAATGGCTGCAACTTCATGTCAAAAGGGCGGCAAGTTGCACTTCGCGGTCAAACAAAGTCAGCTGTAATCACAGCAAACCGCATGGCTGGCCAAGAAGCCATCGCCAATCCTGCAAAGGCGAACCTTCAATGCGGATTGAATGCCGCAGAAATCCCACCGGCCAGGCCAAAGGAGGAACGCGGGGCAATCGTCATTGATGACACAGACTCCCCGCCAGCAGTCTCGTTCTCAGGCAAGTGGTACATGACGCCAAACACTGAGAGCCAGCAAATCGGCTACTACCTCGGCACTCGCTGGGCATGGAAAGGCACAGGAGATGCAAAAGCTGTCTTCAGACCGAACATCCCCAAAACAGGAAGCTATGCCGTCTATGCATGGTTTGGACCCGATCCGATCTCCGATCATGCCTCAAACGCACCTGTGGAGATTCGCTCAGCTGATGGATTGCACAAAACAAGTGTTAACCTTCGCCAAATGAAAGGTGAATGGTTCAGGCTCGGAACTTTCCGCTTTGAAAAGGGAAGTAAAGGATCGATAGAGTTCAGCAATGATGCTGATGGGAACGTTTTGGCAGATGCGGTCAAATTTGTCCCCGTCAAGCAATAGAGAGAAATACTTCACGCCCATTGATAGTGGATAACTAATCTAATGGAACCAGCTCAGCTTCAGCAACCATAAACCAAGGTGGCATGCCTAAAGTACCCTGATTCTCAATCATTTGGATGCTAAGCATATTTTCATCAGTTTTTAGGGCTGAGGCAGGAACATCAAACTCCTTTGTCTCAAAGTTAGTCATCGAAAAGTTGGCAGGCCCCTGATATATCACATAACCATTGAGTCGGATGCAAATTTTGCCATTGATGCCCAAATCATCGTTTCTGGCCATAAGCTTGAGCCTTGCTCCTCCTTTGGGCACCGTTCCAAGCCACAATTCAGTATGCATCTCGTCTTTGCCAGTTTGTTTCGCATATACATAATTGACTTGATAGCCAAATTTCAGACAGCCGAAGAGGGAAGCCGCCCCTCCTTCGAAGTCAAGTCCGGTTGCCTTGAGCGGAGAGGAAATACGACGGTCAGCCACCATCCTTTCCAGCAAAGCAATGTCCTGCTCCACTGTATCGCGAACATCCTCCCACAAATTTTTCAGAGAAGGCTGGGCTAAAAAGGCAGCTCTTAATGCGCGATACTTAGGCAATTGTTTCAATGCCTGTTTGCGGTCGCCCAATGCCGGTTGTGGCGGCCAATTCTTCTCGCCCCAAAAAGAACACCCATACAGCTCGACCAACAGGCGAATTGCACGTTGTTGTTCCAGCGGATAGCTTTGTATTAGCTTCTCCATAGCCGCCTGGGGGTCGTAGTGCTCTGGATCATTAAGATAGGCAGCGGTAGTAGCCAATGGTATTGTTGAGGCATACCATTGCTTCATTGGATTGGCGATATAGCCTGAGACTGCGCTCGCAAGATCAGCAGAACGGTTCTTCAGTGGAGAAAGGAGCGGCCGCCAAGGGAACATATCATTCACCGGATAGTTATCCCAAACAAATGGTTTTCTGCGAATCCACTTCGCCACCAGTCTAGCATTGTCAGCAGTGATTGAGGCCGAACAGCATTGGGGGCCAGTCCAAAACATCATTACTTCGTTATCAATCCCCTTTCCAATCGCCTCAACATAATCCATATGTCGCTCCATATCAGCTGTAAGGTAGGCACTGGGGCAAAATATTAGCTTTGGACGAGGCTTGAGTTCCTTCATGCTATTCCAGAGACGATTGACGAAGTATACTTGAGCTGCGGCAAGGCTACCGAACTTGTCTTTGTCCTCTGGCTGAAGTTCACGGTTTATGTCATCTAGGCATAGGGCAAACCATCGCACTCCGGCAGCATGCATAATTTTTACTTTGTTGAGTGCTATCTCAAAGTCAGAATCGCTCGAATATACTAGCGGTGGATTGCTCCAAATACCAGGGTTGAAGGAGAGGCATATATCCACTCCAAGCTTGCGCCCTTCTTCGGCTAGTTTCCCTATCGCCTTCTGTTCATCTGGTGTATACTGAGAGCGCCAGCGCATTCCACTAGCGGGGAACGAAGAATAACAAATCATCAGAAAGTTTAGATTATGCTCAGCAAGCCAGGGAAGTGCTAGTTGGTACTTCTCTATTCCTTCCCACCACAGGCCCTTTATGCCCCGAATTTTGAACTGCTCGGCATCCAGAGTCGGGACGGTGGAAACAAACAAAAGCAACATAATTAGTACTTTAATCTTCATTGCGTTGTTTCCCAATTTTTTACTCGTACCTAACAATGAGTTTGACCGGCCTTCCAGCAGCCGAAACCTCAATTGTTTCACCTTTATATTTGTTAATCTTCAAACCATTTAGGTAGACCGCCTTAATTGGCTTGAATTTTGGATGGCGCAAGGTGACAAGAATCCTCTTGGGTGGCTTACGCGCAGGCGGAGTAATGCTCACTTCTATTTGTCCCTCGCTGACCTTCGATACGATACGGAACGAAACATTCCCAAAGTAAGTTGGCGCCCGTCTTACCTCAACCACCTTACCATCCTCAAGCCATGCCCGAGGAACGGCCTCGGCGATGTGGAGATCATCACCTTCTTCGCGAAGAAGCATCATGCGGAGCGTCCGAAGTTGCTGGGTTGCAGAATAAAGATGCGGAAGCGTCCACATATTCGAGCCGTTGACTGCAAACGTGCATTCGACCCCCGAGTAAGTATCACGTGTCATCCCATAGGCAAGCATTCCGTAGAAGCCTAGTATGACCTTCCTTGGATCACCACGCTTCAGCTGTGTGAGAAGGTAACCGTATGTATATGCATGGTCTATGCCGCCGGTTTGAAACTTGCAAACGCCCGCTATTAGTCCGTTCTTTCTTTCTATGAAATCGGTTATCCAATAGGCACGCTTGTCATTAGCTGGCAAAAACTCAGATTCTAGAAGACAACAAGCAACCAAACCATAATAATCTCCGCCGGTATAGCCGCTTGACTTTAGGAGTCGGTGATTTTCTGGCACAAGTGGAAGTACTGTTCTGCCTTCAAACTCGATAGCAGCTGCATCCATTGAGGCTAGAATATCTGCACGGTATGCCTCGGCTTCCTTTCGGAATCGCTCTGCCTCTTCCTTCATCCCAACAGCCTCGAGGGCGGCTGATGCTTTTTCAAGGCCAACACAGCAGTAGGCGTCCGAAAAGTAGTTAACCTCTGGCTCAGAGTAATCGCAGTATGGGCGGAACTTGATTAGGCCCTTGGTGATTCCTTCCTTTGGTGCTTCTTTTCGCTTGCGTATGAGCCAATCGCCAATTTTAACAATATTGGGCGCAACTCGGCTGAGCCACCCTTTATCGCCCGTGAAATTATAATGCTCCACAAGCGCGATAGGAAGCGTTCCCATATCGGGCAAGCCAAAGTTCTGCGTATACAAGCCGTCGGGTTGCTGGAAATGCAAGATGGAATCCAGGTAGCGCTCTGCTTTGTCGTGCAAGCCATACATGTCAAGGGCAATGTAGTGGAGCGTACAGCTATACCCGTAGTTCTCTTCGTAGAACCCAATTCCATCGTGTGGCTCGTAAATGCCGTTTATTTTATCCACGTTGAGCTGAGAATACGCAAGCCATGCCCTATAAGCATCATTTATTCTCTGTTCGGGAACCTCAAAAACCGCAACCCTGTTTAGAAGCCGCCGCCAAAATTCTGCTACCTCATTTAAGGCAGCATTATACTCTGAAATAGAGATTTTTGAGATATCCTTTGCATCCGGCCATCCCATTTTCATGCAAGCGATTTGTAAGTCTTGAGAAGATTCTTCGGATGTCAGCTCGAACTGATGACGTTCTCCATTAGCCACTAGAGTAATAGAATCAGGAATTTTGGCATTCTTTTTTAGCCGACGTGCCTCCAAGCATATGAAAGCAACAAGCGATGTATCAGGACTCATACCCTCAGACCAGCCAAAGACGGTCTGCTGGTACTCAATATCACTTCGTCGGGTAGTTAGGGTTAATACGGGAATATACCCGCTTAGCCACTTTCTCTCGATTGGGGTTTTCTCATCGCCAAATGGAACCCCTGGGTTGCCAATCTCGATCCATGCAATTGGCGGCTGGTTGTAATTGAGCTGTAAACGCCCAAGGTGGTCAATAGCAATGTCTGTCGGATGCTCTGGGACGCCCACTGCCTCTTTCGGATATTTCATTTTCGGGTAGAACTTCGCCACTTTCTCGAACGTTGGATCATCTTTCCCGCGAAGAATAATCTTGCCCACTGGGTCCAAGCCAGATTCACTAAGCGACCTTCTTTCAGCGGGCTTAAGCGCGAGATGCTTGGGCGAAGTCTTTTCTACTTGAATATCTGAAATCTCCGATGTTACCCAAGGCCCACGATCTAAGTAATCATTGTCAAGGTCGGGATTCGAGTAATTAGGCTTATCATTTGAAAACCCTTTTCCAACGACCAGCGAAGCTGGGGCTCCACTTAGCTGAGCAGGACGGTGAATGACGCGGAGTGTTTTCCATTTTTTACAGTCCTCGGAAATCGAATAACGGAGAACATCTTTCCCCAGCTCAATGCGCAAGTAATGCGGAAGTAGATGGTCGCACGGCTCAAGGTAACTCTCTAGAGTAAAACCTTCGAGAGTCTCGGCGGCATAGAACCGATTGATGCCGTCCGGCCCGCTTATCATACCCATTTGACACCAATTTGCCGTATTCCAGACAAGGAAAATGGAAGTACACCAACTTATTCCTGCGGGCGACGAAGGTTTAATACGTGCTTTTACAGTAACATTGTCTACGCCAAGCTGCCGAGAGATATGCGCATAAGTATGAAGATTTGCCCTAATTTCCGCAACGCCATCCTTTAAAACAATTTCATTCCCTTTTGAAACGTGAAGATGCCATGAAGAATCTAACTTCCCACCTTTAAAACTCTCGTGCAAGATTAACTCACCAGCTAAGGATGCTTTATAGACCATGCAGACCAAGGGCAATAGTAGAATTATTCTAATCATCAGCTAGCTCTCCTTGGGATAAATTGCGAAATAATACACATCGGGTATTACTAACAATCCAATCCATCTACCATCTATGAGTCAAAAAAGGCAAATAGGAGAACATGTACTCACTTTGCCGACCACGGAACCAAACATTAAAGGGCCAGCATGAAGCTCATTTCACTACCTCTCAATTGCCGCCTTTTTCGCAATGATTGGCTTCAGCTTCTCTGGCGGGAATTTAGGTTTCCTATCGTAGGTATAAAGTCCATTGACCTCTTGCTCTACATCCGTAAGCTGGGTATAGCAGAAACCAGCGATGTGTGGATTTTCGAGAAGCACCTTTGCAAGTCCCCTATAGCGCTCAATGAACTCCTTTTCAGTTTTCGGGCGATCTCCATAACCCCACGCCTTGTCGTCCTTTTGTCCGGGGTTCCACCAAATTCCGCCGTACTCGCTAACGACGACCGGCTGGCCAGTATATGGCGGCTCGAACTTTGGGTCATTGCGCGCTAGGGTCTCGGTCTTCGGGTCTTTGCCAAAGGGGCTGTATCGCTCGGCAAATGACTTAGGATTTTGGTCATAATCGTGGAGGTCCCAGATATCCGTTACGACGTGTGTATAACCGCTGGCATCAATGAATGGGCGCGAAGGGTCAAGACGCTTTGTTAGACTATAAAGTTCGCGGAAGAAAACTGGAAGATATCGATCATAGCTGGAATGCGCCTCGTTCAGAGGCATCCATACAATAATCGCGGGATGGTTCCTATCGCGCAAGACGACCTCCGTCCATTCGCGGATAAAGTTCTCGCGTGCTTGGGGATGATTTGCAATTGAGCAACCCCAGTCGGGGAATTCGCCCCACAGGATGTATCCAAGCTTGTCCGCCCAATAGAGGGTGCGCGGTTCGAAGACTTTTTGATGGAGGCGGGCACCATTGAATCCATAAGCCATGCTCCTCTGAATATCTGCCTTGAGTTCGGCATCCGACGGCGCCGTATAGATTCCACCTGGCCAGAAGCCTTGGTCTAAAATAAGACGCATGAATACAGGCTTGCCATTGATGAGCACACGGTCGCCATCAATGCGCACGTCCCGCAAGCCAAAATAGGACATCACTTCATCAGTAACCTTTCCATCCTTAAGGAGGCAAAGGCGCAGGTCGTAGAGAAACGGACGCCCAGGCCACCACAGCTTAGGCCTAGGTATACTGATAGTAAGCACATTCTGTCCACTGATTTGCTTAAGGCTCTCGGAGCGAACTTCTTTTCCACCAGCAAGCACCTTTGCCTCAAGTGAAATTTCCTTCGCAGGATTTGTGATTCCGATTTCAAGCGCGACCCGACCATTCAGCGCATCAGGCCAAATTGCTAGCGATGAGATGTACGTCTCCGGCACAGCCTCGAGCCAAACCGTCTGCCAAATTCCAGTTGTGCGCGTATACATGCATCCATACGATTCAAGCCGATGGCTTTGTTTACCTGAGGGTTGGAACCCGGTGCGCAATTCGTCTACGGCATACACCACAAGCTCATTCTCGCCATTCATATCAACCACATCGGTGACATCCGCACTAAACGGAGTATAGCCGCCTCTGTGATGGGCAACTTCATGTCCATTGACCCAAACGCGAGCCTCATAGTCCACAGCACCGAAATGAAGAAGCAGGCGTCTGCCTTGAAGCGCCTTGTCTACCTTGAAATGCCGGCGGTACCACACAGCGTTCATGAAATCTGTCACGCCAATTCCTGAAAGCTTGCTCTCTGGGCAAAATGGCACGAGAATCTCAGATGGGAAGTCGTGACCAGTATACCAGCCCTTTTCCATGCCTGACTTTTCATTGTCTATAGCGAACCGCCACTTGCCGTTTAAATTCTGCCAAGCCGCCCTCATAAAATCTGGCCTAGGATGCTCTGGTCTAGGAATGTCATACATTTGCTTTTTTGCTCCTTTGACGTAGTCTGACTTTGCGGCTGTTAAGCCAAATACCACAAAAACTATTAGCGTTGAAATAGCAAACTTGTCCATCAAATGATCACTCGCCAACTATTTGAGATACTAGCGGATATTATAACCACATGTTATTTATGAATCAATGTGCTTAAGAATTTGCAGGCATCGGCATGCTTGCTCTTGATTGACTTCGAAACCAAATTCAAGTAATATAATATTTGAACGCCCCGGTAGCTCAGGGGATAGAGCGCGGGCCTCCGGAGCCCGGTGCACAGGTTCGATTCCTGTCCGGGGCGCCAATTTTATTTATAGCTACCGAATTCCTCAGCAGCGTTAATCATCGCACGAATATTTTCATCTGGCGTATCGCGTCCACATTGGTCTCCGGTTGAAAGAATAAAACCACCGCCTTCGCCTGCATCCCTTATTGCCTGCTTTGACGCTTGGAATACATCGTCGTATGTTCCCATGAGCATGAGTTCAACCGTATTCAAATTGCCCTTGAGAACCAACCGGTTGCCATATTTTTCTTTCAGCCCTCGGAGATTACAGTCGCCCATTGGGGGTGCCTCCAATGGGTCAATCACATCGAGGTCGGTTTCTTCGGCACATATTTTGACGAGTTCTGCTTCGGGCCCGCATGAATGAACGTGGCTCACTATTCCAGCATTCTTGCAGAGTCGAGTGACCTCCTGCACCACAGGCAACGAGACATCGCGAAATATTTCGATGTTCTGCCAAACAAGCGTCCCAGAACCACCACAGCTCACATAATCTGGGCGAACCTGCATGTGAAGGATATTTTCGAACCTTCTACGGGAGTTTTCAATTATCTTTCTTGACCGCTCACGCACAACTTCAGGGTTATCGAAATACTCGTAGATAGCGGCATCGCTCCCAACGACCACGCTTGTTCCACAGGTGATGCCAACAACTCCAAAGTCGCCCATCATTTCATAAGCCAACTTGAACAACTCTTCGCCTGTGGGCCATTCTTTTATATCCTCAATTGGTTCCCACTTATCTGGCATCTCGGGAAGGCCAAGCTTGCTAAAGTGGACGCCGCCCGTCGGCGGATTATCACGTGGGTAAACTGTAACTAGTGGAAACCAGGTGCGCTTTCCGTCCTCATCGCGAAACGAACGGGTGATAATTCTTTCATAAGTCTTCTCGACAATCACTGTCTTGACTTGATCATCGGGAGGGCTCGCCTCATCGGGGAATATAACATTGACCTGGTAGTCTAGAAAACCATCGAAGCCAAAGTACTTCACAGCATCAATGTACGCTTTCCAAAGGGGAGGGTTCTGATAGAGATAGATATCCCAAAATGGCTTCCCAGTTAGGCGCGCGGGAATCATATTTGACATATCTGGCGCAACCGGCACCCTATCTGGTATGCCATGCCTCATGGTCACCAACATTCGTTGTTTTGGCGTCATCTGGGTCCCTCCGGTTTCAATATAACTTTCTGCTTTTAAAACCGTCAACCCTTGATTTACTTCACATACAACTTGCTTTTTCAAAATTGTTGTGGTATCATTCATATGAAAAGGGGATGGAGTCCCCCAGAATCGTCTAGAACGACTGATGACTCCTGCAAGGGCAAAAAAAATCCAAAGTTCCTCGGCGGGAGTCACGTTTTTATAAATAGACGTTTAACTCCCTCCAAGGCTAAAAGAGGGAGTTTTTCGTTTTGGGCGAAGTATTGAAACATGGCAAACTTGAAATAAAAAGTAACAGCATCTCACCCGAGGGGGAAAACCTCGAGCAAACGGCTCTGGCAATCGCACAGGCACAGAATATTTTGGAAGAAGCCGGACCCTCTTATGATTCATACTTAGAGAGGCTTCAGCTACTAAAGCAACGACTAAATGAAGAGCGGTTCCATTTGGCAGCGCTTGGCCAATTCAAACGCGGCAAGAGCACCCTCCTCAATGCCCTTCTCGGCGCTGATGTGCTTCCCACATCCGTCATTCCTGTTACAGCAATACCAACCTTCGTGCAGTACGGGCCGAAATATACTGCAAAAGTTAGATTCATAAATGGCGAAACAGAAGACATGATTGCCGAAGGGACAACCGAACAGCTTGCGGAATTCCTTGCAAAATATGTCACTGAGGAAAGAAATCCCCGCAACCGTCTAGGAGTTCACGAGGTAGTATTAGAATACCCATCTTCATTACTTCAGCAAGGGGTTGTATTAATTGACACGCCTGGAATTGGCTCAACGTTCCGCCACAACACCGAGGCAACTTTGAACTTTCTCTCACAGTGCGATGCTGCACTTTTTATTATTTCTCCTGACCCCCCCATTACAGAAGTCGAAATCGACTTTTTGAAAGAAGTCCTGGCTAAGACAACAAACACATTCTTCATTCTAAACAAAGCAGATTACCTCTCAGGCGAAGAGCTTTCAAAGACGGTCGAGTTCCTCAAGCAGGCTTTGAAAGACCACGCTGGAATCGATAACAATATCAAAATATTTTGCGTCTCAGCCCGGGATGGACTTCGGGCAAAGCTATCGGGAGATGAAGCAGGCTGGGTCAAAAGCGGAATGCAAGCAGTGCAAAAGCACCTTGTTGAATTTCTAGCAAACCAAAAATCATCAGCCCTGCGAAAAGCTATCTCTAAAAAAGCAAGCACCGTTATATCAGACGCCGTTCTCCACATCGGTATTTCTCTTGCATCGCTCCGTATACCTCTCGACAAGCTTGAGGAGCGAATGCGGCTACTTCAGAAAAAACTTGATGAGGTAGAAACCCAGCGGCTAGCCCAGTTAGACATCATAGAAGGCGATAGAAAAAGAATGATTGCTCTTTTGGAAGACCAAGCCGAGCATCTGCGGAAGAAAGCAAAGTCTCGGCTATTAGAAATTGTGCGTACAAATTGCTCTAACGGTGCTGTGCTCAACGAAGACGAAATCTACAAAGAATTAGCGGAAGCAGTTCCGGTGTTGTTTGAGCACGAACTTGGCGAACTATCGAGAACATTGGGAAAGAGGGCGCATGAAGTATTTGTACGGCATAAGCACAACGCTAATGAACTCACAGAAAGCATTCGCAAAGCGGCGGCAGAGTTGTTCAACGTTCCATATCACAAGCAGGATGAAGGCGAAGATTTCGAGGTCAAGCGGCGACCCTACTGGATTACGCATCAATGGAGCTATTCACTAAGCCTTCTACCGGAAAACTTTATCGACAGGTTCCTCCCAGTGCGAATTCGTCGCTCCCGTGCAATTCGCAGGCTATATAATCAGATAGAAACCATAGTGATGCAGAACGTCGAAAATGTCCGCTGGCCGACCCTTCAAAACCTCGAAGATACATTCCGCAAATTTGCAAACCAGATTACACAGCAGTATCGCGAAGTTGCCACAGCCACTCGCGATGCCATAGAGGAAGCCTATCGGCAGCGCAAGGAACAAGCGGAAGCAGTTCAATCTGACATAGCTAAGCTCGAAACAACTCAATACAGATTGGGTGAAATTTTAAAAGAGCTAGAATTATTCATTGATTCAACACAAATTAACTGTTCATAGCTCAAGCAACATTGAGCCAAAGGAAGCCAAACATGCGCTCACGTAAAGTCTCGAAACATACTACATATTATGAACTGCTTGATGCGATCAGTAACGCCCCACACTGCCCTTTATGTGAGGTTGAAGCAAACAGCATCAAATGCTACTTTGATTCACTATTGCACGAGGGTGTGAACGACAATGGGGTTCGCGAGGCTTTGATTCGTTCCCAAGGCTATTGCCAACGCCATGCACACTACCTTCGAAACCACGGGAAGGGCTTTGAAATTGCTATTTTGTACCAAGACCAGGTCAAACAATTTCTGCGAAGGCTCGACGAACTTCAAGCAATCCCATCTATGATAATTCGAAAAGGCAAAAGAGCTTGGCGGCAGCCGGACGGAGAATGTCCGGCATGTCGCATGCAGTACGAATGCCGAAACCGATTTGGAAGTACCCTAATCGAATGGCTTGATGACCAAGAAATGAGAAGGGCTCTTGAAAAAAGCCATGGGCTATGTGTTCCGCATTTCTTTGCTCTATTAGATTTAGCTGCGGACGCAAACTCAAGAAACTTATTAATCGAACTGCAACGTGCTAAAACAAATCTGCTTCTACACGAATTAGAAGAATTCTGCCGCAAACATGATTACCGCTTTAGCCATGAGAAGTTCGGCAAAGAATCAGACTCATGGTCCCGAGCAATCATAATGATGGTTGGCAAGGATGGCGTTTTTTGAATTTAGAAGATTCCAAACATTTAGACGACGCGCCTTTTGTACAAAACTACAGAACGTATTGAAATCATCCAAAGATTACTATCGAATCCAGTACCTTGGCCCTTTTAAGAGGAATTGAAAATGGCACCGAACAACGCCTTTATTGCAATAGGATTGGCGCTGAGTGTTTTGGCTGCACTAGCAGCTTTCTTGATTACTTATGAAGAATGGTCCCATCACTATACCAGCCATAGGCAGCCACTTAAGTTTGCGCTCGAAGCAGCTGTAGTTGCATTTGTTGTCTTCTCAGTCCTTACGATTCTTGCAGCCGCTTTCGTCTGCCGATTGGTGCAAAACGGATAAAAGGCGGATGCAGTTTTAAAACTAAAATAAAATTATCAATGAGAATGATATGAACAGCAAATTCCCAGATATTAGCGAAGCCCATAAGCGTGGCATTGCGATAACTTTAGCAATCCTCGATGAAGTGCTCTGCGAGATTGAGCAATGGGCAAATGGCCGAGAGATAAGCTCTATTCTTTTCAAAGAGCACAACACCCTTTCAAGCCAGCAGCGGCAAAAAATATTATCGGAAGTTATGCGGATGAAAAATCTGCTACTAGAATTACAACAGACCCTGCTACTTGAGCCATCTATTCAAAACGCAAAAACAGCTATTCGGAGCAGATGTGCTTGGCTATGGGAACACCTGGTCGAGCTTAAGTCTGAGCACCTCCGTCGATACGGAGAAATATCCAAAAAATTGGCAGAATACCTCGACCCAAAAACTGAGCTACTAATTCAGGGTATAGTGAATATTTTGGATTTACTTAAATCCCAAAAAAGCGGAAGCTGAAAACAAACGAAGCCTTGCTAATGAGCGTTTGGATTCAGCTTGAACCGAACGCGGAAGGTAATTACAGCAGGAATCGGGTTGCCATCTTTTAGTGCGGGAGAAAATTTGGCAAGCTTCATATATTCTATAGCTGCGCGGTCGAGGATTTCGCTACCCGAGGAAACAGCGACTTCTACTTGTTTAGGTCTACCATCTATATCGATTTTTGTGCGGAGCACCACTGTGCCTTGCCGTCCCTCCTGTCGTGCAAGTTCTGGGTATGGTGGGTCTTTCCATTCCAACAACTTTGGGCCACATGTAGGCCCCTCGGGAGGAGTTGATTTTTCAAGCGTTACGACCTTTGATGGCGGAGGCGGCGGAGGAGGTGGTTCGGCTTCTGACACTTTCTTTGGGTTAGGAGGCACCACAGGTTCTCCCCCTTGTTGCATCGTTCCACTTCCGTCGGGATTATCTCCGAAGGGACCGGCCCCAACTGCATTTCCAGTTCCACCTAAACCATACTCACCTGGAGTGCTCGACGCCAAAGAGTCGGTGCGCGTGAATACCTCAGGAGTAGCAATAACGGGGACGCCTGCTTGCGATTGTGAAGCAAAGCATTTTGCAGGAATCGAAGCCATTTGGGCTGTTATCTCGTTATTGCAAGGCTTAGGAGGATTCCTAAGTGCTTCATCCGGCAGCACAATGTGACCACGCTTTGGTGAAGCCAGCGATTTTCCTAACCTGACGGGCGCGATTATGTTTGGTGTCTGCGAAAGCTGCGCTTGCTGGTAGGGCTGGGGTAGAGGCGGCTTCCTCATTTGAATCAGTTCAACATTCAATCTTGGAGGAGGACCTTCCAAATGTCGCAAGCTAGCTTCAACACTCTTCGGCTCGCCGAAAAGCCCCCAGAGCTGAACTATAGCCAATGCGAAAGCATGAAGTACTACTGACCCCAAGAACGCAAGCGCAATATTCCGATGTTTTTTAATTTTGGCAGTAAAATTTGCCATTGGAACTTATTATCGGTCCTTTGATTTTGATTGGGTATAAACACCACGTTGCTGGCGAGCATCCCTGCTATTAATTTCCTCAGTAGCCAGGGATACATGATGCAAACCAACTAGCCGAGCGGCATCCATTACCCAAATTACAGAGCCATACGAGGCTTTTTTATCTGCCCGGATGACAACCACCTTCTGCGGTTGCGGAAGTTTTCGGGCGGCGCTCATTAAAGCATTAACGAGATCCGCAGGGCGAACAGGCCGACCACCCATCAACATATGCCCTTGTTCGTTGATGGTTACAGTGATTTCACCCGATGTTTCAGCCTTGCGTGTACTAGTGACGGCGGGCGGAAGGTTAACTTTCATCGACGGCTCAGCAATGAAAAACGTAGCCGTCACCATAAAAATGATGAGTAGCACCAACATCACATCGGTCAAAGGGGTGATGTTTATATCTGTAATTAAGCTATTTTCGTGTTTTATATTCCAGTCGTTCTGCCGCATCTTTACCATTCGAGACTAGAAGGTCAAGCAACTCCAACCCGGCAATCTCCTCTCGGTGCAAAATTCGCCTCTGCCAAATTACAAACGCGTTGTATGCAATTACCGCAATGATTGCGACAAATAATCCCGCCGCGGTGGCAACAAGTGCCTCGGATATCCCTGTGGCTACGACAGCAGGTCCCGCTGCACCCACCCGGCCAATATCCCTAAAGGCGCGAATGATGCCTAATACGGTGCCAAAAAGTCCAATGAAAGGTGCGATGCTGCCAATGGTGCCAACTATTCCTAGGTATGAGTTTAGCCTCAAATTCTCCTCACCAAGAACAGTTTGAAGGCGATTCTCCAAAACCTCCCGGGGTTCTCCTCTTGAATTAATAAGCACTTCCATTGCTCGATTGGCAGGACCAGGGTGCTTTAACCAATTCATAGCGTCCTTTTCTCCGGCCAGCACCGCCTTTGCCCAAGCTAGAGCTTCTTCGATATTGCAGTCCACCTTAAAGAAGACAAACAAGCGCTCCAGAGTTACCGCAATTGTCAACAGCGAACATAGCCCAAGCGGGTACATTACGATTCCACCATGTTTTAGTAACTCGAACATTATCTAGTTTGCCTCCCTATATTTAAACTGCTCAAGGTCTCCTGCCGCGCGCCAAATAGAATTCAGGTTCGTCGATAACCTCAACATCAATAAGATTTACCGAAGCCAAAAGAACTGACATCACATCCGGAGGAGGCACCCTATCCTCCTCCACTGGACCACCAACTTCGCGGTGGAGTTTGTTTACCGCCTCACGACCAATGGGATGCGAAACTACCAGGACTCCTCCAGGTCGAAGCACGCGAACCATTTCGCGCAGACTGCGAACCTTATTATTAAAATGTGGAAGGGCCGCATTACAAATAACACGGTCGAACTGAGCATCTTGGAACGGCGCATCATGCACGTCAGCTTCAATTAACTTTACATTGCAGGGGAACCCCTTAAACCTCGCAGCATTCAGCATTTCATGGGACAGGTCAAATGCGACAATGCTACCGGAAGGTCCAACTGCACGAAGTAAATGAGGAATTAACACGCCCGTTCCAGTTCCCACGTCAAGTACGGATTGACCACATTGAATTTCGGCGAGCATAACTACCCGCTCAAGCCGCACTTCCTCCTCTGGATGCCTAGTAAAATCCCATTCTTTTGCATGCTGATTAAAGAAATACTTTCTGTCCATCTTCCGTTATTACCTCAGCCTCAAGTCCAAAACGTTGAAGAGCTTCTTTGTCGCGCAATAACTCGGGCATTGAAATATCTGAAACTAATGCACCGTCCACAAGCACAAGAGCTCTGGTGCAAAGACAACGTGCGAAACTTAGATCATGGGTGGCTATTAGCTGTGCACAAGGCAATTGAAGCAGGGTACTCGCAAGCGCCGCACGTCCGGGTGCATCGAGACTATTAGTGGGCTCATCTAAAGCAAGCACCGAAGGTTGAAGCACAAGTATGCTAGCCAGCGCCGCTCGCCGACGTTCGCCAGAGCTGAGTTCGTGGGCAGATTTGTCGAGCATTCGATCATTTAAGCCTACTTGGGCTACAGCTTGTCGGGCTTTTCTCTCAGCCACCTTAGGCACATCGCCAGCAACAAGAGGCCCAAAAGTTACGTCTCGCCATACAGTTGGCATAAAAAGTTGGTCTTCAGGCTCGGCGAATGCCAAACCAAGCTTACTTCTTACCCAGCGCTCTGTTGTTTTTTTCAATACAACACCATCTACGAATACGCGGCCGTTTCCCTTTAATATTCCGACAAGACACCACAATAAAGTTGACTTGCCGGCACCATTCGGTCCCAGCAGAGCAACGCGTTCGCCATGAGCAATTGAGAACGAGACGTCGCGCAACGCAAAGCTTCCATCGGGATAGGAATATGTAAGTTTTTCAACTTTCAGCGCCTCTATAGCCATCTTCCAACTCCAGCAATAATAATAGATACAACAGCATAGGTCAATCCGCATGCTAAATGCAAAATCTTCAACGGGGACGGCGCCGAAGTCGGAAGCTTGCCCTGAAAACCACGCAGTGCCATCGCAGAGCCAACTCGCTCTGATCTAACCACAGCTCTAACAAGCAGGTTTACGCTAGCCCACAAAAGGCTCGTGAGCTTTATCCAAGTTGAAGCAAAGGAAGCTCGCAGTGTCCAAGCTCGATTTGTGCGCATAACCTCTTCGATAAGTAAGTCAACGCCTCTCACGATGAATTCCCCAAGCTGACCGAACGCCGACAAAATGGGCATGCGACTGATAAATTCAAGAATCGCCAAAGTATGCGTGCTAGCCATGAATGCTATGGCAGCAGCGGCAACTAAAAGTGATTTTAATGCAAACAATTCACCAGCCGCCCGCGTCTGCTCTCCGCCAAGCCTGGACAGCATAAAAGGTAATCCAACAACAACCATGATGGGGAACATCCTTCGCAAAAGGACTCTTACCGGAAGCCTTTCAAGTACAACAACGCAACCAATGAGCACGCAAAGTAATCCAGCAGGCAGTAGAGGGCGAGTGGGAACTATAATCACAGCCAAAATGAATCCGGCAATTGCTACCAATTTTGCCCTTGGGTCAAGCTTATGAATTATGCTTTCTTGATGCACATAAAGGTCAATATGATGCGGCATAGCTTACACTCCAAAGCCCTCTATCTGTGCCGCAGACGCGGAACTCGCCGCTGAATCGCTAACACAGCCGCTGGAACGCCAACCAATTGTAGAACCATTCCAGGCATACTTACCAAAATAACTCCAAGAACGTAGTGGAGTGGTTCTCCCTTCAAGGCAAAGAAATCAGCTGCAAAGCATGCGGCAACTCCAAGCACTATCCAATCAGCAATGATTGCACATGGCAGAGCAATCCACATGGGCGCCTTGAGCGAGCGATATAATAAAGAAGCAGTTCCTGCCTTCGCTGCAAGCTCAATAGCCATCAACGCCGCCACGGGTGGAGCTAATGGCGGCATCCCGGTCAATATTGCGGATAGAAAAGGCACCACAACAGCCAAACTTATCGCGGTGCCTGGGCTAACCAGAAATGCCGCCACCAAAATTGGCAGGTGCATAGGAAGAAATACCCGACCGCCCCACCCTAAAGCATGAAAACCTATTGGCAGCAAAAGTCCAAGTGCTCCCAAAAGTCCTGCAATGGCAAGCTCACGCGCTCTTAAAAGGGGGTCGCGGTTGGACATGATTTTACCATCCTTTCTCAAATTGCAGGCTAATGCATCGGCCAGGCATCGGATATGGATAAGCAGGATCTACTCTATATGAGTGGTTGAATAGGTTTTCAATCGCAATCCCTATGCGTGCCGTATCAGAAATGGCTCGCGAAGCCTTGACATTTACGACGGTGAATGAAGGTAATTTGACCAAAGTGTTTGTTTGGTCGTAATTAAATAGGCGATTTACATATAAAAGGTCGCCCGATATCATCCATTTCCCAAGGCGATAGTCAACGCCAAACGCCAGCTTATGGCCCACAGTTTGCTCTCTCCTGGCGCCTGCGTCCAAATAAGAGAAGTTCGCATAGTATGCTGTTTTTGAGCCCTCGGGCCACCTTGCGCTAATTTCAAAACCAGTCCGCGTTACTGCTCCTGTATTCGCATATTGCTTTGGCGGCCCCGGCACACCAGCTGGGCGAGGTCCTAGCACAATTAGGTTTTTCGCATCAATATCAAATGCAGATATCTCAACCTGCGCTCCAGAGGGTAGATTCCTCCTTGCCCCTATCTCATACTGCCATGCGCTCTCCGGCTCTAGATTTGGGTTGTTTATGCCAAAGAGGAACAGCTCTCGAAAGCTGGGGAGCCGATAGCCACGCCGAGCACTCGCATACAACGACCAGCCCTGTTTCATTTCGCGATATATTCCTATATGCGGAAGCACCTCCGAACCAAAATCCTCCGGAGCTGTATATCTTATTCCTAATGACAGTGTCGTTTTGCCCGCTACCGGCTGATCAAACAATAGAAACATACTTGGCTCGCTGCGCGAAAATGACCGAGCAAGCGGAGCAGGGCTGTAGATTTTACCACCAATAGTGCGCACTCCAAGTCCCCACTCTCCTTTGCCGCGCCCAGCAGGGACAGTCTGCGACAGAATGATGCCTTGCCCAAAATCCCTTGAATGGAAGCCATCTTGAAACTCATGCTCACCTTCTGTCCGGTAGAGCTTGACGCTGGTAGAACGGTTTTCCAAATCACGCTTAAACTCAAGGTCATAGTCACCACGGTCATAATCCTGCTCTATGAACTTTGGCTCTCGCCCAGCGGCATAGGCATTGGCAACTTCGTTCTGGTCGAAAGTTGTATAAATCAATCGCTGACTGCGAAATGCCATATCCCAACCACTTCTCAAAGTATGGTTTATTGCAAGGGAATAGTTGTCGGCGCCGTATTTAGCAAATGGATTGCTACCATCAGTGCTGTAGCGGCCAAGCTGGAACCGATAGCCCCACCTCTTATTAATTCCCCGAAACCAAAGCTGGTTGCCGAACGTCTCGAAGCCACCGCCCTTGACTAGCAAAGCACCTCTTGAATCCTCATCCTTTGGACCACGAGTATAAATTTTGATGATGCCGCCTACAGCCATGTCGCCATACAAAGCTCCGGTCGGACCTCTTAGGATTTCGATGCGCTTTACATTGTCCAAAACATAGGATGTCGGCAGAATATGGCCCATGATGCCCATCTGAGTCGGATGGCCGTCAAGCAAAACTGCAAGCTGTGTTGGCGGAGAACCTCCGAATCCGCGAATATTAACTTTTCCACCATAGCCCATTCCACCTTGGCGCGACACCCAAACACCTGGCTCCCTTACCAAAAAATCCATTAAGTTCTGTGCCCCCGAGCGCTGAATTTCAGTCCGCGTAATTATGCTGGCTGAAGCCGCAACCTGGCCGACAGCTTCAGGCTCACTTATGCCAACAACCTCTACCTCGAACACAGGCTCTTCTGGCATTTCGCTGCCTGCTAAGCCAATACCTGCAACGTACGCCGCTAATCCAATAGCCAAAAACAACGAAAGAGTCTTACTCAATTTGCTTCTTTCCTCCTTGCTAATTGCTTCGAGTTTACACTTACTAAAGCTGAGCAGCTGTTATGTATACAATTTTTAAAATCGTGTTACCAATAGTTAAAAAAATTACTAAACCAGGGCATTGCCCGTTGTTGTACAAACTAGCTTGCCATGCTTCACCCCCCTGGTACTAATCAACTTATCGGCAATTGTTCTTACCTGCTCTGCAGATCCTTTTACTACAATCACCTCTAGGCAATTGTGTTCATCGAGGTGAACATGCGTGGTGCAACAGATGGCATCGTGAAACTTATGCTGCAGGCTGGTAAGAACATTTGAGAGCTCGCGGGTCTCATGGTCATAGACTATGGTTACCGTTCCGACCACTTGCCCTTCTTCGCTTTCCCATTCTCCCTCTACAAGATAGTCTCGCACAATGTCTCGAATGGCTTCCGAACGGGTTCGATATTGCTTGGTTTGGATTCGCCTGTCAAAAGATTCGAGAAGCTCTTCGGGCATTGAGACGCCAAAGCGAACGACTTTGCGCATAGGGTAACACCTCTTTGAAAATAATAACACTTTCGGTGAGTGAATGTCAACTAAAATAACACTTACTAATTTTGCCAACGACTGTACAGCTGGGCTGGAAAGGCTTTGCAATTCAAGCATCCAAAATTGTTTCGAGGTAAGTTTGAGGCTTTGGCGAAATCCTGAAATTCATCAAGCCACCATTTCTTGTAGCTCTCCAGGCGCTTGCTATCCTTGTTTGGGTTCGAGTGACAAAAAAAATGCCCCACTTGTGCGAAAAGCCAAATGGGGCCACCTTAATTCACTTATACGGGTTTGGGAGGAAATTTTGGCTCCGGGGCCTGGATTCGAACCAGGATACCGGGCTCCAAAGGCCCGTGTCCTGCCGTTGGACGACCCCGGAACGCAACTTTATTATAGCCGGAAATGCGCCTTTGGTCAAGTGAAACCTCACCCTCGCCGAGACCGCGCGCCACCTTTTCATTGAAAAATTGCTGATTTTTGAGCTATTCACGAAAAACTATTGTACCAAAACGAGAGGGCACATGGAAATTTGGCGGTGTTTCCAGTGTTGGAGACCAACAGCTAAACTCAGGGGTTGGCGTGCGGTCAATTCGATAAAGGTTCAGCCTCCAGGTGTCGCCATTTTTGGGTGGGATATTTGGCGCCGTTGGCAATGAAGCGAACGGAATTGCCCATTCCACGGTCCAGCCTCTGTCGATGTCGTTTCTATTTTCGAGAGTGCCATCCACATTCACGCCAACCTGCCAACCTCCGCAAGTCCAAGACGTGTCTGCTGCCATATCCTTACGCAACCCAGTGGGGTTGTAAATAATTGCATCGAACAATACACGGCGCGGGCTGGTCTGCAGTTCATAATATCGCTTCAAATCCGAATCAGGGTCAATGAACGCCTCGACGACTTCCTCCTCATAGATTGGGTCATCTCGGTTGAAAAACGTGCCCCAAATATCGGGATCTTCGCATTTAAAGGAGATGTACAAGTTATCGTCATCCCAGCACATGCGTGCTTCGGTTTGTCTAGCGGCGGGGCCAGAGCCATCGAAGAGTATAAATTCGCCCACTGGCTTGATAGCCTGCCAGCCGGGGTCACTGAGAATACCATCTATAATTATGGTTCCCTGGGGAATCTTTTGGCATATGTAGATTGGTGTCCCAGTGGACATTAATACCCTCCTTCTTTGGAGTATATCAACTTGAGTTAATATCAAGCAAGCATGCCACAGATTGGCGGAGGCGCTCAATAGGCCAGCCCAAAGAAAGCTACCTAACTTATAAATTGGATTACCAATCAAGCCCTACATCAGGAAGGCTGTAGTTTGGAGCTTCCTTTGTGATTAGGACATCGTGCGGATGGCTTTCTCGGAGGCTCGCACCGGTTATTCTCACAAACTTTGTTTTCGTGCGGAGCTCTTCTAGGTTTCTTACGCCGCAATATCCCATCCCTGCTCGAACACCGCCCATTAGCTGGTGGACTGTTTCGGAAAGCGGGCCCTTATAAGGCACTCGGCCTTCTATTCCTTCGGGGACTGGTTCTCCGCCGCCCTGGTAGTAGCGGTCGCTGCTACCCGCTTTGAGGGCATCTACCGAACCCATGCCGCGGTAGACTTTGTAGCTTCGATTGCGGAATATCTCAATTTCGCCAGGGCTTTCGTCCGTGCCTGCGAAAAGGTTCCCCAGCATGACACAATCCGCTCCTGCCGCCAATGCTTTTGTTATGTCGCCTGACAGCCGAATGCCACCGTCAGCGATGATAGGTATGCCGTGCTTCCGTGCAACTTTGGCAGTTTCCATAATCGCCGTAATCTGCGGCATGCCAACACCCGCCACCACACGAGTTGTGCAAATCGAGCCAGGGCCAAGGCCAACTCGCAATCCATCCGCACCCAAGTCTATTAGGTCTTGGGCGCCCTCGGCAGTCACGACGTTTCCCGCAATGATTGGAACATCGGGGAACTCCTTCTTCAAAGCTTTTAGCGCATTCATGACTCCCTCCGAGTGGCCGTGCGCACAGTCAATAACAATGACATCAACGCCAGCTTCGACCAGGGCAGCGGTGCGTTTGACAGGCTCGCGGAGTGGGCCGACTGCCGCACCGACACGCAACCGTCCGTTGGAATCTTTGGTTGCATTTGGAAATTGGCGAATCTTTTCAATGTCTTTGATTGTAATTAGCCCTCGGAGATTTCCTTCGCTGTCTACAATTGGAAGCTTCTCTATCTTATGCTTTTGGAGAATTTCCTTAGCCTGAGAGAGGGTTGTGCCGACGGGCGCTGTTACCAGCCCCTCCTTAGTCATGACCTCGGAAATCTTGCGGTTGTGGTTTTCTTCGAAACGAATATCTCGGTTGGTGAGTATACCGACGAGCTTGCCGCTGGTAGTAATTGGCACGCCCGAGATATGATATCTCTCCATTATTCGAAGTGCATCTGCGATAGTGTTGTCAGGTGCGAGGTAGAATGGATTTTGAATGATTCCGCTTTCCGTGCGCTTAACCTTGTCTACCTCTGCGGCCTGTTGTTCTACGGACATGTTTCTATGGATGATGCCGATGCCGCCCTCACGCGCAATGGCAATCGCCATACGCGATTCGGTAACAGTATCCATCGGTGAGCTCACCAAAGGAATATAAAGCCTGATTCCGCGGGCTACATAGGTAGTCGTATCGCAGTCTTGAGGGACAACATCTGTACGTCGCGGCTGCAATAAGACATCGTCGAAGCTTAAGCCTTCCTGCTCTAACCGACTATCCTGTGACATTGAGCCCTCCTTTCAAAGGTTCGCCTCTGGTTAATACTGAATTGTCGTCCCGGCAAAAGGCCGTGGGGAGATAATTATCGGAGATTATACGCCAACACATCGAATGTGTCAAGCGAGGACATGGCATTTGGAAAGCGGCGATTGGCTTTGAGCGGCTAGAACTGTAACAAATCTGCTTGCTCGACGACGCGCACGAACGGCCGTCCAATTAAGCAAAAAGGACGGCCCATGATGAGCCGTCCTCATGCGCAGCTTCCTGTCGCTCCGAGATGAGCACAGCCGCTGGTAAAACTATGCTCATTTCGGGGCGACAGGATTTGAACCTGCGACCACCTGCACCCCATACAGGTGCGCTACCAAGCTGCGCTACGCCCCGACCACATCACTTGTGCGGTGATTTTCGTCGCTGGTTACTAGTGTTATTGTAGCAAAGCAGTCCCAGAGTGTCAAGGGAAATGAAATCACGCTGATTTCGATTCCAGTGGACGAACATGAACCTAAGGCGGGAGCTACTGTTCGATTGCGAATTGGGGTGCATATGTATGGGTGGAGTTATTGTGGAGGACAGAAGAAAGGTTATTTGGTATGAGACTGCATACTCAGACTGTAAGAGTGAAAGCGTCTAGACGTGATGGCTCCTATTTCTTGAAGTTCGATATGGGAGTTGGTTATAATTGTCCTAGTTTGTGTTTCTATCTCGCTAGCAGAGAGACTTTATATGTTAACCGACAACGTATTGGATTTGATAGGCAATACACCGCTTATTCGCCTGAAGGGTGAAAACGTATATGCAAAGGCTGAGTTTCTGAACCCAGGTGGAAGCATCAAGGACCGTGTAGCTCTCGCCATGCTTGAAGGAGCAGAACGAGATGGGCGACTGACCCCTGAGTCTATCATAGTCGAGCCTACATCTGGCAATACGGGCATCGGCATAGCCCTAGTCGGTCGCGCGAAGGGATACCAGGTTCGCATAGTGATGCCCGAAGGCATGAGCGAAGAACGCAAGAAGCTAATCCGAGCGCTGGGTGCTGATTTAGTACTCACACCTGATTCGGAAGGCATAGCGGGCGCGGTACAACGTGCCAAGCAGATTGCGATGGAGGATCCACGCGTATTTGTACCTAAGCAATTTGAGAATCCTGATAACCCAAGAGTTCACTATGAGCAAACGGCTGTCGAGTTGTGGCGACAAACAAGTGGCAATATTGACTGCTTCGTCGCCGGCGTCGGAAGTGGAGGCACTCTCCAAGGAGTCGGTAAGTTTCTGAGAGAACACAAAGCTGGTGTACGTCTAGTAGCTGTGGAGCCGAAGAATGTATCAGCTTTGTTGGGCCATGAACCGGGATTGCATCAGATCCAGGGAATCGGCGACGGCTTTATTCCTGCTATACTCGACGTGTCGATAATAGACGATGTCATCGAAGTCACAGATGAAGACGCCATCGAGACCACCCGTCAGTTAAGCAGGGATTACGGCCTGCTTGTGGGGATATCCTCTGGTGCGAACATTTGGGCTGCTCGTCAACTGGCAAAGACAATTAACGGAAATATATGTACTGTGCTGCCGGACCGCGCAGAGCGTTATTTTAGCACGGCATTGCTGTAGAATAAGTGAAGGGTTGCTGTGATAGACTAGTCTTCCGGCCTCCCCCGTTCTATATAAGAACCGACAAGTAGCCATAGAATAGATCACAATAGTCTTTTTTCCAAGTAGCTACTGGAGACACTTCGACAGCGAACTACCCCTATT